>DATHMJ010000303.1:0-2161 GCA_035487215.1 Gemmatimonadales bacterium | reverse complement strand
GATTTTTCCCTCGGCGCCGCGCTGGCCGAACCCGCCGGGCACGAGGATGCCGTCCACGTGTTCGAGGAAGGGCGCCGGGTCCTTGTTCTCGAACACCTCGCTCTCGATCCAGTCGAGGTTGACCTTGACCTTGTTGGCAATGCCGCCGTGGGAGAGCGCCTCGATCAGCGATTTGTAGGCGTCCTTGAGCCCGGTGTATTTGCCTACCACCGCGATCGTGACCGCGCCTTCCGGGTTGCGGATGCGCTCGTTGATGAAGCGCCAGCGCTCGAGGTCGGCCGACCGCGGCTCCAGGCCGAAAGCGGCGAGCACCTCGGCATCGAGCCCTTCGGCCGAATAGGCCTCGGGCACGGCGTAGATATTGTCGACGTCGCGCGCCTCGATCACCGCGCTTTCCCGCACGTTGCAGAACAGCGCGAGCTTGCGCCGCTCCTCGTTCGGGATCGGGCGGTCGGTGCGGCAGAGCAGGATATCGGGCTGGATGCCGATCGAACGCAGCTCGGCGACCGAATGCTGGGTCGGCTTGGTCTTGAGTTCGCCCGCACTCGGGATGAACGGCAGCAACGTGAGGTGAATGTAGAGCGCGTGCCGGCGCGGCAGTTCGTTGCCGAGCTGGCGGATCGCCTCGAGGAACGGCAGGCCCTCGATGTCGCCCACCGTGCCGCCGATCTCCACGAGGACGAAGTCGAACCCCTCGTTGCCCTCGAGGATGAACTCCTTGATGGCATTGGTGACGTGGGGAATGACCTGGATGGTGGCGCCGAGGTAATCGCCGCGCCGCTCCTTGGCGAGGATTTCCTGATAGATGCGGCCGGTGGTGATGTTGTCCTGGCGGGTGGCGGGCTGCCCCGTGAAGCGCTCGTAGTGGCCGAGGTCGAGATCGGTCTCCGCCCCATCGTCGGTGACGAACACCTCGCCGTGCTGATAGGGCGACATGGTGCCCGGATCGACGTTGAGATAGGGGTCGAGCTTGCGCAGGCGCACGCGGTAGCCGCGCGCGCTCAACAGCGCGCCAAGCGCTGCTGCCGCGAGACCCTTGCCGAGGGAAGAGACCACGCCGCCGGTGATGAAGACATACCGCGCCATGGGGCCCAACCTATAACCCGCCGCGCTCGATTCGGCGAGTCGGGCGACTGCCGCACACGACGCCGTCCACAGCCGAAGGGCCGGTCGCCCGGCCCTTGAGCATGATCCCGAAAAAGCCAGCCCCGCACTTGATGCGGGGTGGGTACCGGTTCTCGGAAAAGATCATGCTCAAAGATAAGTCGTCGTCACTTCGACTGCGGGACCTGCGGTCCCGCGGGTGCGGCCGGCGCGGGCGGGGCACCCCCTGGGGCCTGACCGCCGCCGCGCAAGGTGTCGAGAATCCCGCCGCCGGGGGCCGGTGGCGCCGGAGCGCCGGGCGCGGCCGGTTGGCCCGCCGGGGGCGTCTGGCCCTGGAGGACCGAGTGCGGCTTGCGCTCCATGCCGGCGAGGATCGAGAGCACCAGGCTCGTCAGGAAGAACAGCGCTGCCAGGACCGCGGTGGTGCGGGTGAGCACGTTGGCGGTGCCGCGGCTGGTGAGAAAGCCCCCGCCCGAGCCGATACCGAGCCCGCCACCTTCCGAACGCTGCAGCAGCACGACGCCAATCATGGCGGAGACGATGATGAGATGGATGATGATGATGAACGTTTGCATGGCCGTCCAAAGGGCACCCGCTGCGCAAAGACCTGCGCCGGCACGCCCGACATATAGGTGTCGCGCGGGTCTCTACACGATCCCCTACGGCATTTCCATCGGAACAGAGCACGTAGCCGCATGGAGCGGAGCGGAACGCGGGACCTCGGCCCGGATTTCGCTGCGCTTCATCCGGGCTACATGCCGACGTCAATAATCAATCATAAGCCGCTGCAATCCCGAGAAAATCATCGGCCTTCAGGCTGGCGCCGCCGACCAGCGCGCCGTCCACATTGTCAAGCGTAAGGAGCTCACGGGCGTTCGCCGGCTTCACCGAGCCGCCGTAGAGCACGCGCATGCCCTCCCCGGCCGCGCCGAACCGCGCGGTCAGGCGCTCGCGGATGAAGTTGTGCACCTCGACCACGTCGGCCGGCGTCGGGGTGCGGCCGGTGCCGATCGCCCACACGGGCTCATAGGCGACGACGAGATTTGCCGCGGTTGCG
>DATHMJ010000302.1:0-3295 GCA_035487215.1 Gemmatimonadales bacterium | reverse complement strand
GCGAATGCCTGGCACAACGAGCTGGTGTCGAGCTATCGGCTCGACAACGGCGTGCTCCACAATCCCATCAACGATCGCCGGACCACCCAAGGCGTCTTCCACGTGGCCGAGGGCGGCCTGCCGATTCCGGCGGACAAACTGCGGGTGCCGCTCCTCACCTACGTGCGGCTGCTCCAGGAGGCGCTCCGCCCGCCGGCCGACATCCTGCGTCTGCCCTTCTCCGCGAACTGGCAGGACCCGGTGGAGACCATGGTGTCGCTTCTGCTCCGCCCGCTCGTATGCCCGGCGGTGCCGAAGGTGTCGCCGGAGAAGCGGACGGAAGTGCGGTTTTTCGCGCCCGGAGGGCTGGTCTCCAACCTCGATTTCGTCGAGAGCATCTTCGGGAACGCCGGCGACCCCTATCTCCCGGGGAACGACGCCGGCCTCGATGTGGACGGCTGGACCGGCACCAGCGGCTGCGTGATCCTGGCGCCTCATCTCACGCGCCTCACGAAGAAAGACGTCGGCTTGCCCCACGTGAGCGAGGCGACGGAAGCGCAGCGGGCGATCGGCATGTGTTGGACCACGGAAGACGAGCGATACAACAACGGCAGCCCGTTCAAGATCACCTCACGCAGCATGGACGGCGTGATGGTGACGATCCTCGCCGACAATTACTTCGGCTATTGCAAGAAGGAAGTGAAGACCCAGATCGGGTACAGCGCGAACCTGTTCGGCCTCGCGGAAGAAGAGCACGCGGGCGGCGCGCTGGCGTTCGCGACGTTCAACCTGGGCGATCGCTTCGTGCCGGACCTGGTCCGCATCGTGAGCGCCAATCACCGGTTCGCCGAGGTCGTGGCACTGGTGGGGCATCGCGCGAATTTCCACGAATCGGGCTACGCCACCGACGTGATCTATCCCGAGATCCACTACATGCCGGAAGACATGGAGATCGACGTCACCCGGCAAGACATCAAGTGGATGAACAAGGGGCAGGAGCAACATCTCAAGCTCCTGCCCGGCCGGATCTATCTCCACCCGAGCGGCTACAAGGTGCGCATGGCCAAGCATCGCGCCGCGCCGAGCTGGCGGTTGATCGGCACCGTGCCCGAGGGCGCCTTCTGCCACAAGCCCTGCACCGTCTCGGGCGGCGGCAAGTCCGAGATCAGCAAGAGTCTGGTGGACGCCGTGCTGCCCGGATCGTTCTACGTCCGCAGCTTCGATGAAGACATGGCGTTGGTTCGGTCTCTGTTCGATCGGCAGTACGACGACGCCCTCCTGCCGGAGCTTCGCGCGGGTCGCACGCGGGGACCCGCACGCCGGCTCCTCTCGCCCGACCGCTCGCTCGGGTCGGTCATCAAGCTGCTCACGCCCAACCCCGACGAGTTCACGCCGGAGCACAACGCCTGGCTCGAGACGATTCCCAATTACGTCCGGGCGCTCGTGTTCGTCATCAAGCGCTTCTACCGCTCCGATTGGGGCGATGATTGGCGCAGCCACTTCAGCGTGGACATCATCAACGGAGCCCCGGGGCACGAGCTCAAGTTCGAAGGGCGTCGCCTGGTGGCGAACTATCTCCGTATCGGGCGCGAGGAGAGCGGCGCCTGGCGGACCTACAAGCTGCGGCAGGACTTCGTCGCGGCCGACAAGGTGCAGATGGAGGACGACATCACCGCCTCGGTGGTCGTTCCCGCCCGCCGACTGGTCGGCCTTCCCGGCGAGTACGACGGCCACCCGAGCCTGAAACTGGCGGAGAACTGCGAGTTCCGGCTCTTCCAGCGGCCGGACGATGCGATCCACCCCGGCTTCGACCGCCAGACCGAGGACGACATGGCGCGTCCCGGTCTGTTCTGCTCCAACTTCGAGCCGCTCACTCCGCACGATGCCCAGCTGATCGTCGAGGACGTGGCAGTCTACGACGCGTTCACCCCGCCGATGCGCGAGCACGTCACCCGAAACGCCAAGCGGCCGGACGGCGATTACTCCATCTGTTCCGCCGAGCCTCGGCGCATCGCGGGTAAGCGAACCAAGAACCCGCGGTATCTCCAGCTCCGCCCTGACATGGCGACGCCTCGCGACCGCTACGTCGCCGAGATCGGCGCTCGGCTCAACCGCAGGCTCCCGATGCATGCGCCGGTGATCTTCCCGGTGATCGGTGTCATGTCGGGTCGGCGGAACAACCGGCCGGAGGAGGGCATCCGCCCGCTTTGCGTGTACGGCCCGATTCACTATCAGGAGCTGCCGGAGCTGTTCATGGACTACGTGTGCTCGGTGACGGGGGCGTCGCCCAGCACGACGGGGGCCGGCTCCGAGGGAGCGCTCACCAAGGGTCCGTTCAACGCCCTGGCGGCCACCGCCGATCTCAACAACGCGCTGGTCTCGATGCTGCTGACGGGCTATGCGGGCTTCAGCTCCGCCGCCGGATTCGTCGGCCCCCGCTACCGAGTGGACCACGACATCAGCCTGCTGATCCCGGAGATCTGGTGCCGGCTCTTCCCGCAGGAGCGCGATCCCAAGCGCCTGATCGAGGCCGGACACCTCGAGAAGCTCGAAGACTACGAGTACCAGGGGAAGAAAGTTCTCGCCAGCCGGCTCGGCTGGCGGATCACGGCCAGGTTCGTGCATAACTTCTTCGGCCGCGTATTCGACAATCCCACCACGGTATTCGCCGAGGAAATCCTGCGCCCCGAGATCCAGGATCCGGCGGTCTTCGCGGATGGCGTGAACAACATCGTCGAGGCGCAGCAGCGGGTAGCGGAAGCGTATTTCACCGATGGCACGATCGACGATGCGTGCCCTCCGCTCAAGGCGCTCCTCCACATCATGGCGCGGGGCCACTACCAGGGGAAAGACGCGAGCCATCCCGAGATCCGCGCGCTGTTCACCCGCGAGGCTTTGCTCGCGAGCGACTGGTACCGTGACCGTCTGCTGGTCAAGCAGAAGCGCGACGTTGCCCTCTGGCAGCGGCACGTCAAGAGCCTGACCGACTTTCTCTCCCGCGTGGGCCACCGTGAAGAGGCCGAGCGGCTCGGCATCGCCAAGCGATTGGATCACGCGCGGGCGGAGCTGGAGCGGGTGGGAGCGCCGGAGTATCTCAACTCCCTCGTCGGTACGATCGGCGCCGACCCGATTCATCGCCCCCCGCATCATGCCCAGGCCGGCGAGCGATCGCAGGCCGCGCGCAGACTCACCCGAGACGCGGGGCTCGAAGAGCGCGCACTTCGGCACGTGGAGGTGGATCGACCGTAGAACGCCCCGGCGTGCCGAGGCCGGGGCGTCCTTCCCATTCATCCTGGTTACCGCACCGGCTCAGTGG
>DATHMJ010000301.1:0-8022 GCA_035487215.1 Gemmatimonadales bacterium | reverse complement strand
TCGGCGACATGCTGGAAGAAGAGGTGCCCTTCGCCGAGTTCGGCCGGCTCGCCGTGCAGGCCGCCAAGCAGCGGATCATCCAGCGGGTGCGGGAAGGCGAGCGGGCTCGCATCCGCGACGAGTTCGCTAATAAGGTCGGCGAGCTGCTCTCGGGCGAGGTCCAGCAGATCGAGCGCGGGAAGCTCGTCATCATGTTGAACAAGTTCCGCGAGGCCGAGGCGATCATTCCCTACCGGGAACAGAACCACCGCGAGCACTTCCACCAGGGCGACACCGTGCGCGCGGTGCTCAAGCGGTTGGAGGAAACGCCCAAGGGCCCCCGGCTCATCCTCTCGCGGGGCGATCCGCTTTTCGTCAAGGCGTTGTTCAAGCTCGAGGTGCCCGAGATCCAGCAGCAGATCGTCGAGATCCGCGCGATCGCGCGCGAGGTGGGGAGCCGCACCAAGGTGGCCGTCATCTCCCGCGACGACGCGATCGATCCGGTCGGCGCGTGCGTGGGCCTCAAGGGCTCGCGGGTCCAGGCCGTCGTCAACGAGCTGGGGGGCGAGCGCATCGACATCGTGCCCTGGTCGCCCGATCCCGAGCGGTTCGCCCGGCTGGCGCTCGCGCCCGCGCGGGTGGCCAAGGTCTTCTCCGATCCGGAGAGCAAGACGATCCAGGCGGTGGTGGACGAAGACCAGCTCTCGTTGGCGATCGGCCGGAACGGTCAGAACGTTCGGTTGGCCTCTGAGCTGACCGGGTGGAAGATCGACCTCTACTCCAGCCGCGAGTGGCTCGAGCGCGGAGGCGAGGGCCCGCTGTTCGCGCCGCTGCCCCCGGAAGAGGAGGTGGCCTCCCACGTGACGCTCACCGAGCTCAAGGGCCTCCCGCCGGAGCTGATCGCGCTGTTGAACGGGGCCGGCTACCGTGAGCTGGGCGACATCCTCGACCTCGATCGCGAAGACATCGCGAAAATTCCGGGGATGACCCCGGAAACGACGGATCAGCTGCTCGCGTTCCTCTCGGAGCTGACCGACGAGGACAGCACGGAGGACGCTCGGCCGCGGTCATGAGCGGCCTGCTGGGCCTGTTGGGCCTCGGGCTCAGGGGAGGGTTGGTGGTGGTGGGGGTGGGGGCAGTGCGGGCGGAGCTCAAGAGTGGCGGCATCCGGTGCGTGGTACTCGCCGACGATGCCAGCCCGCGCGCGCTGGAAAAGGTAGGGCGGTTAGCCGAGGGCTTGAAGATTCCCGTGATTCGGGGACCTTCGGCCGCCGCGATCGGCGCCCGGCTGGGCCGGCCGCCGGTGATGGTGGTGGGCGTACGCGACCGCGCAATGGCGGACGGAATCTTACGGGCGTCGCCCGAGCATGTTGTAACGGAGGATTGAGTGGTCAAGACGAGAGTACACGACCTCGCCGCGGAATTCGGGATGCCTCCCGAGCAGCTCCTTGGGCTGCTCAAGGAGATGAACATCTTCGTGCGGAGTCACCTGTCCACCCTGGAGAACGACCAGGTCTCCGCCGTGCGCGTACGGTGGGAGCGGGAGAAGCGGAAGCACGCCGAAGAGGCCGCCCCCAAGAAGGGGCGACGCAAGGCCGTGAAAGTCGCGGTGCCCGAGCCGGTGCCGGTCGCGGCCGAGGGCCGCCCGAGCAAGCGGCGCCGGACCGCCGCCGAGGTCGCGCAGGCTGAGGCGCAGCAGCAGGCGGAGCGCGCGGCCGAGCTGGCGGCGCTCGAGCTCGAGCGCCCGATCGTGCACGAGCCGGAGCCACAGCCGGTCCAGTCGCTCGAAGAGCGCGCCCGCGCGCTGTTCCGCGAGCTGCCGCCGGGGCCGCCCCAAGCGGAAGACGAAACCAGCACCGCCGTCGCTGAGCCGCCGGTGCCGGCGCAACACTCCGCACCCACCGTTCCGGCCCGCGCGCCCTTCATCCCGCCCCGGATCCAGCGGCCGGCTCCGGCCGGCGGCGGCCCGGGCAGAAGTGGCGGCTATCCGCCACGGCCCAAGCCGGTGTTCTCGAGCAGCGGGCCGTCGGCCCCGCCGCGGCCGCCGGGTGATCGGGGCGGCGCGCCGCCGCCCCGGCAGTTCGGGCCAGACGCCGAAAAGGGCGGCGGACGGAAGAAGGGGAAGAAGGGGAAGCGGAGCATGGTCGACCAGGAAGCGGTGCAGGCGAACATCCTGCGCACGCTGCAGAACATCAAAGGCAGCCCGCGGAAAGGACCGCGACGTCCAGACGAGCCCTCGTACCGCGAGCAGGTTGCGGGCCGGCTCGCCGAGGAGCGGGAGAAGGAAAAGACCCGCATTCGGGTCAACGAATACATCTCCGTCTCCGAGCTGGCCGAAGCCATGAAGGTGCCCGCGACCCAGATCGTCCAGTTCGCGTTCAAGGAGCTGGGGATGATGGTCACGGTCAACCAGCGGCTCGATTTCGATCAGATCGAGCTGATCGCGTCGGAGTTCGGCTTCCAGGCGGTGCGGGAAGAGGAATACGCCGCGGATGTGGCGCCGGAGCCGACTGACGCGCCCGAGTCGTTGGCGCCGCGGCCGCCGGTGGTCACGATCATGGGCCACGTCGACCACGGCAAGACCTCGTTGCTCGACTACATCCGCAAGACCAACGTGGTCGCCGGCGAGGCGGGCGGCATCACCCAGCACATCGGTGCGTACCACGTCACCCTGGGTGATAACAAGGCCATCACCTTCCTCGATACCCCGGGTCACCAGGCGTTCACCGCGATGCGGGCCCGGGGCGCGCAGGTCACCGACATCGTGGTGCTCGTCGTCGCGGCGGATGACCAGGTGATGCCGCAGACGGTCGAGGCGATCAGCCACGCGCGCAATGCGGGCGTGCCGATGATCGTCGCCATCAACAAGATCGATCTGCCGGCCGCGAACGTCGACAAGGTGAAGCGCGATCTGCTGCAGCACAACGTGGTGCTCGAAGAGTTCGGCGGCAAAGTGCTCTCGGCGGCGATCTCGGCCAAGAAGGGTACCGGAGTGGATCACCTGCTCGACCAGATCCTGCTGCAGGCCGAGCTGCTCGATCTCCACGCCAATCCGAGCGCGCCGGCTCACGGCACCGTGCTCGAGGCCACGCTCGATCCGGGCAAGGGTCCGCTCGCCACGGTACTGGTCCAGCGCGGCACGCTGCGGGTGGGCGACAACTTCATCTGCGGCAAGTTCTCCGGCCGGGTCCGGGCGCTGTACGATGAGCGCGGCAAGACGGTCAAAGAGGTCGGGCCGTCGAGCCCGGTCCAGATCCTTGGCTTCGAGGGCGTGCCCTCGGCGGGCGACTCGTTCGCCGTCGTTACCGATGCGGTCGAGGCTCGGGAGATCGCGCAGAAACGGCAGCGGCTGGAGCGCGAAGCGCAAAACCGCCGGAGCCAGCGCGGGGGCACGCTGGAGGACATCAGCCGGGCCCTCAAGGAAGGCGAGGTCTCGAGCCTCCGCATCATCATCAAGGCCGACCAGGGCGGTCCGGCCGAAGCGTTGGCCGACGCGCTGGCTCAGCTCTCGACCAACGAGGTCCGGGTCGACGTCGTCCATCGCGGCGTCGGCGCCATTACCGAAAGCGACGTGCTGCTCGCCAAGGCGTCCGGCGCGATCGTCCTCGGCTTCCACGTGCGCCCCGACTCCAACGCGCGCGCCGCGGCGGAGCGGGAGTCGGTGGACGTGCGGACCTACCGGATCATCTATGAAGCGGTGGAAGACGTCCGCAACGCGCTCGAGGGTCTGCTCAAGCCGGAGGAGAAGGAGACGGTGCTGGGTGAGGCCGAGGTCCTGCAGCTCTTCAAGGTGAGCAAGGTCGGCACCATCGCCGGCTGCTCGGTGCGGAGCGGCGTGATCCAGCGGACGGCGAAGGCCCGCGTGATCCGGGACGGCACGGTGGCCTACACCGGAAATCTCGCCAGCCTGAAGCGCTTCAAGGACGATGTTCGGGAGGTCAAGGAAGGGCTCGAGTGCGGCATCGGGATCGAGAACTTCAACGATCTCAAGGTCGGCGACCGGATCGAGTCGTTCCGGCTGGAAGAGGTGAAGCGCACGTTGCAGCCGGAGGCGGCGGCGAGCCACTAGCTACTGATGCATCTCGGTCTCCAGACGTGGGAGCTGCACCTCGAAGCCTGCCTGTCCCTCAAGGACAAACGCTCGGTGCTCAAGCCCCTCACCGCGGCGCTCAGACGGGAGCTGAACGTGTCGGTGGCGGAGACCGGGCATCAGGATCTCTGGCAGCGCGCGGAGATCGCGTGTGCCGCGTTGGGTAGCGCCCGCAGCGTGGTCGAAGAGACGCTCCGGGCCGCGGATCGCTTGGTCGAACAGGCCGACGGTGTCCGCATCATCGACACGGCGAAGGAATACCGATGAAGTCACGGTCACCCTCGCGGCGCCCCGAGCAAGTCGCTGAAACCGTGCGCCAGGCGCTGACCGATGCGCTGTCGCGCGGCGAGGTCCGCGACCCGCGCGTAGGGCTCGTCACCGTCACCAGCGTGCAGGTGACGAACGATCTGTCGCACGCGCGCGTGCTCGTGGCGCCGGCCGGCGACGACTCGGCCAAGGAACGGGCGCTCGAGGGGCTGCGGAGCGCCGCCGGATTTCTCCGGACCAAGGTGGCGCGGATCCTCAGCACCCGCATCGTCCCCGAGCTGCACATCGAGCTCGATCGCGGGATCGAGCACGCCGCCCGCATCAATGCGTTGCTCGACGGGCTGAAGCGGGAGCCCGCGGACTGATCGGCGCGCTGCTGGTGGACAAGCCCGCGGGCCCGACGTCGCACGATGTCGTGGCTCGCGTGCGACGGGTCTTCGGCACCCGCGCGGTCGGCCACACCGGGACGCTCGATCCGTTCGCCACCGGGTTGCTCGTGATCCTGCTGGGACGGGCCACGCGGCTGGCGCGATTCGTCGAAGCGGCGCCCAAGACCTACCGGGCCGTGGCTCGACTCGGGATTCGCACCGACACGGACGACCGCACGGGAACGGCGGTGGGCGTGCCGGAAGACCCGAGCGGCCTTCGCGAGTCGCAGGTGCGAGCCGCCGTGGCCGGCTTGGCGGGCGATCGCCAGCAGCGGCCTCCGGCGTACTCGGCCAAGCGGGTCGGTGGAGAGCGGAGCTATCGGCTGGCGCGGCGCGGGCGAGCCGTGGCGCTGGCGGAGGTGCCGGTGACCGTGCATCGAATCGAGCTGCTCGACTGGCGAGCGCCGGACGTCACCTTCCGAGCCACCGTGAGCACCGGCACGTACCTTCGGGCGCTGGCGCGCGACCTGGGCGAACAGTTGGAGGTCGGCGGCCACCTGATCGAGCTGCGGCGCGAGGCCATCGGTCCGCTCAGGGTGGAAGACGCGGTGCCGCTCGACCGGCTCGAGGCTGGGACTCCACCCCTGCCGCTACGGACGGTATTGGCCGACCTCCCCGCCGTCGCACTGGATGAATCCGAACGCTCGCACGTGCGTCACGGACGCGCAGTCGCCGACCGGTGGGCCGGTGGCTGGGCCGACGGCGATTCAATCGCGCTGCTCGCGGACGACGATGTCATCGCGGTGGCGCGGCCCGAAGGTGACCGGTTGCAGCCGGTGGTCGTGCTGGAGGGCGTGTGACGCCGGCGTTGCCGCGAGCCGCCGAGGGAACGGTGGTGACCGTCGGATCGTTCGACGGCGTGCACCTCGGGCATCAGGCCGTGGTGGCCGAGGTCGCGCGGCGAGCCGCCGCCTCCAAGCGGGCGAGCGTGCTGGTGACGTTCGAGCCCCATCCGCTCGCGGTGGTCAACCCGCAAGCGGCACCGCCGCTGCTCACGGCGGGTGATGAACGGCGCGAAATTCTGGCGCAGCTGCCGCTAGATTACGTGCTGTTGCTGCGGTTCGACCGCCGGCTCGCCGGGCTCTCCCCGGAGGACTTCGTCCGGGATGTCCTGCTTGCGCATTGTGGCATGCAGGACTTGGTGTTCGGGTACGATCACGGGTTCGGGCGCGGCCGAAGCGGTGACGTCGAGACGCTTCGCCGGTTGGGTGACGCGCTGGGCTTCGGGGTGGACGTGGTGCCGCCGTACGATTCGGGCGGGGAGCCGGTCTCCAGCGGGCGGATCCGTCGCGCCGTGGCCGGCGGCGACCTGCGTACCGCGGCTCGGCTGCTGGGCCGGCCATACCAGGTGAGCGGTCGGGTGACGCAGGGCGAGCGCCGCGGGCGGGTGCTCGGCGTCCCGACGATCAACCTGGGTGAAGTGCCGCCCGAAAAGTTGCTCCCGCCCGACGGGGTGTATGCCGTGTGGGTGGAATGGCGCGGGGGGCGCACCGGCGGGATGATGAATCAGGGCGCCAAGCCCACCTTCGACGACGGGCGGCGGTCGATCGAAACCCATCTCTTCGGGTTCGAGGGCGACCTGTACGGCGAATGGGTGCGGATCGAGTGGGTAGAGCGGCTGCGCGACGTCAAGCGCTTCGCTTCCGCCCAGCACCTGCAAGATCAATTGGAGCGCGATCGCGCTCGAGCCCAAGCGGTGCTCGCCGCCGGCTCCTCGGACCTTAGCCGCGTGACCCACGCCTAACGATGTTCGCTTCCATCCGCACCCGCTTGATCATCATCGGCCTCATGGTGGCCGCTTCGATCGTCGCGCTCATTCCCCGCACGATCACGATCCGCACGCGGGGGCCCGACGGGATCATGCGCGACACCACGGAGAAGAGAGTGCCGCTCAAGTACGGCCTCGATCTCCAAGGTGGGGTGCACCTCGCGCTCGAGCTCGATCAGTCGAAGCAGGTCTCCGCCGACCCCAAGCGGGATCTCGATCTCGCGCTGACGGTGCTCCGCAAGCGGATCGACGAGTTCGGCGTGAGCGAGCCCTTGATCCAGAAAATCGGTGACAACCGCCTCGTGGTAGAGCTGGCCGGCGTGACCGACCCGGGCCGTGCCAAGGCCATCGTGCAGCGCACCGCGTTTCTCGAGTTCAAGATCACCGACAAGGCCGGTGCGCTCGACAAGGCGCTCCCGTCCATGGATCGGGTCCTGCACGACATGGGCATCAGTGTGGACACGGGCCACGCCAAGCAGCCCTCGGCGGTGCAGCAGCTTCTCGGCACCGACACCGCCAAGAAGGGCGCGGACACGGCCAACGCTCCGATCAAGGGCGGCGTGCTCGCTTCGCTGATCCAGCCCTCCGCTGGCTCCGCCACCGGCCAGATGCCCGGCGAATACCTGGTTCCCGAGACCGCGTTCCCTCGCGTCGACAGCCTGCTCAATCTGCCCGAGGTGCAGCGCGTCCTCCCGCGGGGCATCACGCTCCGGTGGTCGGCGGCCCCGACCAGCGTCGGCGTCCAGTCGTATCGCTATCTGTACGCGCTGGAGGAAAAGAGCATCGTGACCGGCGGTAGCCTCGTGGACGCGAAGGCGCAGCTCGATCCACTCACGAACGGCCCGATCGTGACCTTCGAGCTCGATCGCGCCGGCGGCCGCAAGTTCGGCGAGGAGACCGGACGCCACGTCGGCGACTACATGGCCATCATCCTGGACGGTCGGGTCCAGGGGCGGCCGCCGGTGATCCAGAGTCGCATCGGGCGGAACGGACAGATCACGCTGGGCGGCAAGGGCCTCCAGGAGGCCCAAGACTTGGCGCTGACGCTCCGGGCCGGCGCGCTGCCGATCCCGCTCAAGGTGGTCGAGGAGCGGCAGGTGGGAGCCAGCTTGGGCGCCGACTCGATCCACCACGGGATCGTGGCGGGCGTGGCCGGCACGATCCTCGTCGTGCTCATCATGATCGGCTACTATCGGATCGCCGGGGTGCTCGCGGTCGTCGCGCTCGGCCTCTACATCCTGTTCACGCTGGGCGGGCTTTCCCTGGTCGACGCGACGCTGACGCTGCCCGGCCTGGCCGGCATCGTGGTGTCGATCGGCATCGCGGTCGATGGCAACGTGCTGATCTTCGAGCGCATCCGCGAGGAGCTGGAAGCCGGCAAGACGGTTCGGCTGGCGGTGGACGAGGGCTTCCGCCGGGCGATGAACGCGATCGTCGACTCCAACGTCTGCGCCATCGTCACCGCGCTGTTTCTCTTCCAGTTCGGCACC
>DATHMJ010000300.1:0-3173 GCA_035487215.1 Gemmatimonadales bacterium | reverse complement strand
CGACGGCTTCATGCTCTCGCCGATCTATTCGCCGGGCGCGATCGAGGAATTTGGTGGATCTCGTCGTGCCCGTCCTCCAGCGCCGCGGCCTCTACCGCACGGAGTACCGCGGCCGCACCCAGCGCGACCACCTCCGCCAGGACGACTAGCAGTCGGCCGCCCTCTGCTCCCTCTCCCTTCCAGGGGGAGGGGCCGGCGGGAGTTCCTCGGCGAGGACCACGTGTACCTCACCCGCGTCCGCTCTGAGCTGGCGCACCCTCCGATATTTCTCCGACCGCCAGAAGCTGCGAGTTGCTTCCGCCGACGGCCATTCAGACACAAGGAGCAGATAGTCCCCCCACTGATCCGGATCGCCTTCGAGCACTTCCACCGGTCGGCTCCGGACGACGTAGCGGCTGCCCCACTGCGCGGCCAGCTCTCGGACGGCCTGCACATACTTGGCATACTGCTTGGCATCGCGAATCTTGGTCTTGATGAAGAGGTACGCCGGCATTGCGCGGGGTCTCCCGTCTCTAGAAGGCGGCGATGCACACGGGATGCCTTCAGCACCGACTACAGCTGGCTCATGCCGCCGTCGATCACCAGCTCGGTGCCGACGATGAAGAGGATAGCCAACATCAACGCCCTCCGGCGGCGGTCCCCCCGTCCGTGGCCCCGGTCCCCGCGACATAACCTCCCGTTCTCAGTCATGGCCGGCCGGGGCGCAGCCTCCTGCCTTGGCACAGTACAAGGCGGCCGGGCCTTTCAGCCGCCTATCCTTGCCGATTCCGCAAGTAGTAAGCCGCCGCCTTCGCGCGGCTGCCGCATCTGGCCATGCTGCACCACCGCCGCCGGGCATTCTTGGTCGTGTCGTAGAAGTAGAGGATGCAGCGCGGGTTCCCGCAGCGACGGAGGAGCGTCCGGTCTCCATGCTCCAGCAGCCAAGCCGCGGACTCCGCCACCGGCACCAGCAGGTGGAGCGCTGTTTCTTCCACGGACTGCGTGCGGCTGACCAGTCCGGAGCCCCGCCGCACCAGCTGGCGGTAGGTCGGGCGGCTCGCCAGCACCCGATTGATTGCGGCCACCGCATCCGCCGGAGCGGATTTGTCGGCCGTCAACCGCTCCGCGCTGGTCCGCAGCGCACCCCGGAGCGCAATCGCCTCCCGAAAGATCGCGCGCCCCGCTGATGTCCCCTCCCATCGCTCGGCGGCCCGCCGCCGCTCCTGATCGGTCAGGAGGCTGGCCGCCTCGAGCCAAGCCAACAGGTCCCCGAACCCTCTAAGCAGATTCACCGGAGCGCCCTCCGAAATGGCCTCGGTGTTTACCAGATCCAGGCACGCCAGGTTGCCGAGCACACGAAAGGGCGTCGGGGTCTCTCTGGTCCCGCCTGAATCCTTCTGCCGCTCTGTTTTCACAGCCCCTCCTCAGGAGACGAGAAACACAATGTAGCCTGGGAGCTGCAACCAGCAAAGAAGCATTTGACAGGTGAGAACGTTGTTGTTACCATCAAACTTGTTATTTGATGGTTTATCCACTATCGCTCTGGGAGGGTCCGCATGACCACGACCGCCACCGCGACCATGGCATTTGCCACGGGCCACATCGGCCTAAACGTCAGCGACCTGGCCCGCGCTAGGGATTTCTATCGCGCCATCTTCGGCTTTGAGGTGCTTTCGGAATCCAGCGAGCCGGGGAGGGAGTTCGTCTTTCTCGGCCAGCCCGGCGTGATCGTCCTGACCCTCTGGCGCCAGAGCAGCGGGGCCTTCGCGAAGGACCGGCCGGGACTCCACCATCTGTCGTTCCAGGTGGACTCGATCGATCGGGTACGCGAGGCGGAGCGCCGTCTCCTGGAACGCGGGGCGGTGATTCATCATGGCGGCATCGTGCCCCATGCAGAAGGTCGCTCCTCGGGGGGAGTGTTCTTCGAGGACCCTGATGGCATCCGGCTCGAGATCTTCACAGCGACAGGGGTCGGTGACCACGCCGCGCCGCATGGCGCGGCTCCCACCTGTGGTTTCTTCTGAGCGACGGAGCCGGGTTATGTCACAACCGTTTCATGACGGTGAGCTCGCGGTGCAGAAACGGGCGGGGGTGAGTGGAACTGCCAGCCGGGTCGGTGGCTCGATCCATTCCGCCATTCCTCGCGTCGCCGCGGAGTTTCTGGCCGCCCGGACCTGGGTTGTGGTCGCGACCGTTGACGATGAAACCCGGCCCTGGGCTTCACTGCTCTCCGGACTCCCGGGATTCATCGAGGCGGAGGGCGCCGGCACCGTGCGGATCCGTGCCGTGCCCGCGCTCGGCGATCCACTCGGCGGGAACCTGCGGACGGGCGCGCATCTCGGGCTGCTCGCACCCGACCTGGAGACCCGCCGCCGGATGCGCGTCAACGGCCGGATCGACTCAGCACCCGACGGAACCATCCTGCTTCATACGGACCAAGTCTACGCCAATTGCCCCAAGTACATACACCCGCGGGTGGAGCAGCTGAGCGGCCAGCGGCCCGAGCCGACGCCACGGGGGAGGCGCACCAGGCTCACCGACGGTGACCGCAACTGGATCCGTGAGGCCGACACATTCTTTGTTGCCACCGTCAACCCCGGCGAGGGTGCCGATGCCTCTCATCGGGGAGGCGCGCCCGGCTTCATGCATCTCACCGGCGACCGGCTCACATGGCCCGACTTCAAGGGCAACGCGATGTTCAACACTCTGGGCAACATCGCCCGATGGCCTCGGGCCGGAGTGGTCATCCTGGACTGGACATCCGGCGCGACGCTGCAGATCACCGGTCGTGCGGAGATTGACTGGGATCCTGTGCACGCCGCCAAGTTTGCCGATGCCGAGAGGCTGGTCCACCTCACTATCGAGGAAGTGGTTGAAACGGCGGGAGTGATGCCGCCGATGGTCGGGCGGGGACAAGGATCCGTGTAGACGCCAGGAGGGTGATCTCGTCATGAGGGACAATCTCGGGAACCAGCCGAGCGTAGGAGCATAGCGGCCATCTGCGCTGGCTCGAAGCGATGGACGGCACCACGCCGTTCAACTCGCAGGTCGCCGTGGAAAAGGGCCGCAGTGCGGCCGTGTCCCGTCGCTCGACCAAGACATGGGGGGATCGCAACGCCGCCGGACGCAATGCCGTGCTCAACATGCCGGTGCTGCTGGTGCAAGGCGGGGTACCCATCACAGTGAAGGAGGGG
>DATHMJ010000299.1:0-3764 GCA_035487215.1 Gemmatimonadales bacterium | reverse complement strand
CGTCTCGACGGGTGGGCTTCTCGTGGCTCGCGACGAAGGGTACGTCGCCGATCTCGATCCGCTCGGGGGTGGAGAAGAACGTCATCGCCAGCGGATACCGCTCGATCGTGGACACGATGTTGCGACGGTCGAGCAGCACGCAGGGGATTTCGGCCCCCTTAGCGGCGATACCGACTGCCAGGCCGCAGGGACCCGCACCGATCACGACGAGATCCGTCGACTCCGGCGCTCGCTCGCCGTTCACGTTTGACCGTCCACGTTGCTCACACCTCGATGATCTGGTCCCGCCGGGTGCCAACGCTCACGTAACAGACCCGTGCGCCCGACAGCTCCTCGAGTCGGTCGAGATAGCGCCGGGCCTCCGCGGGAAGATCCGCGAGGCGCCTGGCATCCGCGGTGGAGCGCCGCCAACCGGGCAGCGTCTCGTACACCGGCTCCACCCGGCCGAGCCGGTCTACCTCCGAGGGCATCTCGGCGCAGGCCGACCCGTCCAATCGGTAGGCCGTGCCCACCGGTATTTCCGCAAACGTATCGAGCACGTCGAGCTTGGTTACGGCAAGTCCGGTGAGGCCGTTCACCCTCACCGCATAACGCACGACCGTCGCGTCGAACCAGCCGCAGCGGCGCGGACGCCCGGTGACCGCGCCAAATTCGCCACCCAGCTCCCGCAGCTTCTGGCCCTCGGCGTCGCGCGCCTCCGTGGGGAGCGGTCCGTTGCCCACCCGCGTGGTGTAGGCCTTCACCACGCCAAGCACGCCGTGGATCGCGGTCGGACCGATCCCCGCGCCGACCGCCGCGCCACCCGCCGTCGTGTTGGACGAGGTCACGAACGGGTACGTCCCGTGATCGACGTCGAGCAATGAGCCCTGAGCGCCTTCGAGCAGCACCCGCCGGCCGTCCTTGAGCGCGCGGTGGACCAGAAGGCCCGTGTCGGCGGTCAACGGGAGGAGTCGCGGGGCCCACTTTTCCAGCAGGGCGAGCTGGGCGTCGAGCGATGCGCGCTGTGGGCTGCCCATCAGCTCGAGCAGACGGTTCGCCCGTTCCACCCGCTCGGCCAAGACCGACTTGAGACACGGCAGGTCGCGCAGATCTCCGACGCGAAGGCCGCGCCGACCGTACTTGTCCTCGTACGTAGGACCGATGCCGCGACCGGTGGTCCCGATGTTGAGGCTCTTTTCGCTGGCCTGGTCGAGCAGCTTGTGATACGGCAGGACGAGATGCGCGCGGTCGGACACGAAGAGCCGGTCAGCGGGATCGATGCCCTTCTGCATCAGCTGGTCCAGCTCGCTGAAGAGCTGATCCGGATCGAGCACGACCCCGTTGCCCACGATGCAGGTCACGCTCGGGTGCAGAATGCCGGAAGGGATCTGCTGCAGGATGAACTGGGTCGCGCCGGTCACCACGGTGTGCCCGGCGTTCGCGCCACCCTGATAGCGGACGACCATGTCCGCCCGCTCGGCCAGCACGTCGACCAGCTTGCCTTTTCCCTCGTCGCCCCACTGGGCGCCGACGACCACAACGCAAGTCGTGCGCGCGTCGAACATGTGGCGTCCTCCGAGCGGCGCGGCAAAACGCGGCCAAAAAAAGAGCCCCGTGCGGGGCTGATGCATCCTTGAGGAAAACGTAGCCGAGCCCGACGGAAACGTCAAATCAGCGGGGCGGCGGCGCGTGCCACGCGGACGGCCGTCGTGAAAGCCAGGTCCGCCGTGTCCCGTGACGTGTGGATGCGCCGAAGCGTGGACCAGTCGAGGCGCGCGAGGGTGAGTGCCACCGCCCCCGCTCGTGCCAGCGCGACGCTGTCCACCAGGATGCCGGTCGGAAGCCGGCGGGTTCGCACCGACGCGTCGAACCCCGCGAACGCCGCGGCGCGAGCCGTGGCGGCGACGTCGCCTTTCACGTCGTGACTCACGATGTACAGCGTGCCGGTGTCGTCGAGCGTGTCGAAGTTGAGGACGGCCCGTCCCGCGAAGAGTCCCGGCCGTTCGCGGGCGAGGGCCCGCGAGCCCGCCAGTCCAAACTCCTCGGCACCCGTGACGATGATGCCGACACCGGGATCCGTCACCTCCTTCGCGATCGTCAGCGCGGCGATCATCCCGCTGCCGTTGTCGCGCGCCCCCGGCGATTCACCGGAGAGTCTGCCCCGCCCGGCGAGCACACCGGCCGCAAGCGCCAGCACGGCGCCGGCAAACGCGGCCGGCAGCGGTAGCGCTCCGCCGAGGCGCAGCAGCGACAGCCCGGTGAGCGCCGCCGCCGCCGCAATGAGGGTCCACATGGCGACGAGCCGTCCCGCCATCGAGTGAGCCTGGGCTTTGGTATCGAGGTGAGCCACGATCCAGCAGCGCACCGGGACGGCCGAGCGGGTGGCGATCAGGTTCGCATCCTCGCGCGGACCCCCACCGAACGGCAGCGAGGTCGCCCCGCTTCCCACTCCAAAGGCGAGCGCGCCGAGACTCGCCGCCCCCAACCCCCAGACCGCGAGCGCGGCCCACCTGGGCGTGTCGGAGAAGCCCAGCAGCGGGACCAGCAGCAGCCCGAGCCAGCCGAGGCCGGCGCCCAGCAAGGGGAAAGCCCAGAGGGCGGAGGGTTGAAACCGAAAGGAGTGTCGCTCGACCCCGTAGCCCAGCGACGTGAAAAACGTGGCGACCGCGTCGCGGGCGGCAGCCGCGGCGGGAGTGCCGGCCTCGCGCGACCGGGTCAGCAGGTTGAACAGCGGGTCAGGAAGCGGCCTGTTTGCCACGCTTGGCCGGGGTCGGCGTGGCGGTCGGGATGACGGCGGCCTTGGCCGTCTCGGTGGTGATCCGCTCCGCGGCGACGAGCTCGCTCAGGTGCTGTTCGTACGTCTGCATTCCGTCGCCCTTGGCCTCGGCCACCAGCTTCTTGAGCTCGCCCAACCGCGTTGGGCTCTTGAGGCATTCTCGAATGGCCGGCGTGGCGACCATGATCTCCATCGCGGCGACACGGCCCTTGCCGTCCTTGCGTGGCAGCAGCTGCTGCGCCAGCACGGCGCGCACCGCCTCGGAGAAGCGCATGCGCCCGACCTCCCGCTCGGCCGCGGGCAGTGCCGCAAGGATCCGTTCGACCGTGGTGGTCACGTCCGGCGTCGGCATCGTCGCGATCAGGAGCCGACCGGTTTCCGCCGCCTTGATGGCGATGTCGATCGTGGGGGCGTCGGCCATGTCGCCGATGACGACGACGTCGGGGTCCTGGCGTAAGGCGGCACGGAGACCAGTCGCCAGCGCGTCGGTGTCCACGCCGACTTCCCGTTGCGTCACCGAGCAGTTGAGATCGCGGTGCAGGAATTCGATCGGGTTTTCGACCGTGACGACGTGCTTCCGCTGGGTCTTGTTGATGTGGTGCACGATCCCGGCGATGGTGGAGCTTTTCCCGCTTCCGCTCACCCCGGCCACGACGATCAGTCCGCGCTCGGCCTCGGCGATCGGCTTGAGCCCGTCCGGCAGACCGAGCGACTCGAGCGACGGCACCGTGAACGGGATGACCCGCATCACGATCATAAAGCTCGACCGTTGGCGCAGCACGTTCACCCGGAATCGTCCGACGCCCGGCATGCCCCAGGAGCAGTCGAAGTCGCGCACCTGGTCGATGCGGGCGCGATCGGCATCGCTGCTCATCAGCTTGGCCGCGATCGCCTTGGTCTGATCCGGCGTGAGGCGCTGCTTCGTGAGCGGCACCAGCTTTCCATTGATTCGGGCGCGGAAGACGTCGCCGGCCTTGATGTGCAGATCCGAGGCCCCGCGCTCGACCGC
>DATHMJ010000298.1:0-2969 GCA_035487215.1 Gemmatimonadales bacterium | reverse complement strand
CAACCCTGCTTCCACCATTTCCTTCAGGGTCGTCGCGTTCCGCACCGCCCACACCACCGCCCGTTCCTTCAACTTCGGGTCGAGATCCAGCGTCGTTTTCCCGCTCTTGGTCGCTCGCCGCCCCATGCCTCGCCCTCCCGTGGTGCCGCATACGCTGCGACACCGAATATACGGGAATACGGATATACGGTCAAGGGGGTCGGTCGACTATTTCGCCAGGCCCAGCTCGCGCATGGCGGCCACGAGGCTCGGCCGTCCGACTGTTCGGCGCTGCGCCATCCAAGCGTCGGCCTCGGAACGCCGGACGACGATGGCCGCGCCGACCCGATAGCAGGGCAACGCCCGGTCGGGTGCGTCATTCACCGCGCGCCGCAGCGTCTTGACCGACAGGCCGAGGTATTCGCTCGCGGCCTTGAGGGCCAGGAACGGGTCGAGCGCGGTGGCGATCTCCACCCGCTCGGCGAGAATGCCCCGGACCTGGCCGACGCGCACCGCGGTCATTCTGGGGCGTCTGATGCGGGGGGGCCGCTCGGCTCGCTGTCGAGCACGACACGGGCGGGGTCGGGGCCGGCCGCCTCGAGCGCCCCCCACGCGGGGGGCAGGTCCAGCATCGCCTGCAGCAGCGCCTTGCCATCCTCCGGCGTGAGCTGCGTCGCGATGCTCGCGGTGATCGTCATGTTCTTCTCGACGTACTCGGGCCGGCCGGCCTTGAGGGCGACGATGGACGCTACGAGGTTGCCCCTCTTGAAGGCCAATCGATTGATATTGAGCGCGTGGCGATCGAGATAGGTCTGTCGGGCGTCCTCGACCTGGCGGGCGAACTCAGGATCGGCGCGCTCGGCGCGGAGCAGCGTCTCGTAGGCGACGCCCGCGTGCTTAGCGCCGCGCCACCGAACACCCTCCTCGGCGTAGTACTCGAGGAAGCGCGTGGGCCAGTTGGCGGGCACCTGCGGGCCCGGCCGGCGCCTTTTTGGAGGGCTGACAATTGAGGCGTGAACCACCCCGTTTCCCTCCGTTTCCAGTTCCGGCCCCGTTTCCCCCGTCGTTTCCTTCGCTGTTTCCTTCGGCATGGCCCTGGCTGGGCGGGGCGTGGCACGCCGAGCGCGCTTGTACTCGAGATGGCACGGCCCGCAGAGCCGCTGGGCGGGCCGGCAGGGACGCCGGCCGCAGCGGGGACAGGCCCGGGCGGGGGCTGGCGTCAGGGCGTCGCTCATGCGTCCTCTGGGGGGTGCCCCAGGCCGCCACAGAGCCCACAGCGGCCGGTGTCGGACCGGAAGCGGCGCAGGGCATCCGCGTAGATGGCGTCGGCCCAGAGGGGGCCGGCGTCGTCGGTGAGGCGCAGGATCTGTTGGTGCAGGGCGTGGGCCTCAGCCGGGTCCACGCGGGCGCCATCGGCCTCGGCGACCGTCAGGGCGAACCAACGCCGGTAGGCGGTACGGAGGGCGGCGGTCGGGGCCATCACCGGTGGAGCCGGGGCCACCGGTGGAGCCGAGGTGGCGCGGAGCACCGCGAGGACGGCCGGCTTGGCGGCCACGAGCTCGGCGCGGAGGTCCGGGGGAACGACGCCGCTCGGGGCGAGCACCACGGTATCGCCGTCGGCCCGGATCGCGATGCCGAGGGCGCGGACGCGCTCCACGAGAGTCAGCGCATCGGGGGTCACAGGCGCTCCTCGCCAGCCGCGGGGGCCGGCTCAGGGGGGCGGCCATCCTCCCGAAGACCGCCACCGAAGGCCGCCATATTCGGGGATGTGGCGGTCTTCGGGGAAGTCTGTGCCGTTTCGTCTGTTTTTTCACTCCGTTCTCCGAAGACCGCCACTTCTGTAGATATGGCGGTCTTCGAAGGGGCGGTGGCGGCCTTCGGCAGGCTGGGGTCCGGGAGATAGCAATACCAGGCCCCGCGCTGGCCGGGTTGCCCGACGTGGCGCGTTCTCACGCCCAGTCGCCTCCGGGCTCGCTCGAGAGTCCGCTCGCTCACCCCGTGCGCACGCGCGGCTTGTTGGAGTTCGGTGGATGGGCGTTCGCCGTCGGCGAGCAGCTCGCGGAGCAAGGCGTCGGCGTCTTGGCGCTCGCCTGGATCGTCGGCCGCGCCGGCGAGCAACGTGTCGGCGTCGAGTCCGGCGACAACAGGATCCGGGTCCCAGACCAGCCGCGGCGGGTCGCCCGGAGCGTCCTCGAGCAGACGGTAGGCGAGGGCTGCGGGAGGGGGCGCGAGGTTGTTCTTCCCCGGGGCGAGCACCCGGCGCGTGGCATCTTCCGGGTCGGTCCCTACGAGCAGCTGGACACGGGCGGCGCCCACGAACGCGATCGAGCCGCCGGTGCGGTACAGGGCCCGCGTCTGGCTGTTCTTGGTCAGGTGCATGACCAGCAGGATCGCCACGTCGTAGGTCTCCGCCAAACGGGCCAGCGGCGCGAGCAGCCGACGCACGTCGGCATCCCGATAGCTGTCGGTGGTGCCGAGATAGGCCGTCAGGGGGTCGATCACCACCAGTACCGGCTGCAAGCGCGCCACGACCTGCTCGAGCGCCGGCAAATCGCGATCCAGCGACACGGGGCGCTCGCCCTCGGCATCGCGAATCGCGCGCAGCAGATGGACGCGCTCGGGGTCGCCGCCCAGCGCATCCACGCGAGGCCGGATCGTGTCGGCCGGGCCATCTTCGGCACTGAGCAGCACGATGTCGCCCACCTCGACGGTCCCCCGTCGGGCCAGGGCCGCCCCGTGGTGAGGCGTGACGCCACATCGAGGGTGATGAAACTCTTGCCGAGCCCGGGGTCGCCCGCCAACACCGTGATCTTGCCGCGGGCGACCCGACCCGGCCAGAGCCACGTCACCGCCTCCGGTGCAATCGTGGAGAGCTGGGTGACGACAGCACCCGATCGCGCCTCCGGCGTAACGCCATCAAGATCGACTGCCTGATCTGATGGATCAGAGACCGACGACCCTTGCGGCGCAGGAACCTGCGCGCCATTGCC
>DATHMJ010000297.1:0-2913 GCA_035487215.1 Gemmatimonadales bacterium | reverse complement strand
GCTCCCGCTGTTCGCGGTCGCGATTCTCACCCTCGTTCACAGCCGAGTCGACACGGTGATGCTCGGCTTCATGGGTACCTACCGCGACGTCGCCAGCTATCAAGCGGCCTACAAGCTGCTCGAAGCGTCGCGCTTCGCCGTGCGCCCGGCCACGACCGTCTTGTTCCCGCTGTTGGCCGCGATGGCGGTCCGACGGGAATGGGACGGACTCCGGACGTACATGGGACGGGCGCTCGCGAGCGCCGGATGGATCGGCCTGGGGATCGCCGCCGTGCTCGCCTTGGGGGCGGACGTGATCGTGCGCCTCGCGTTCGGTAGGCAGTACGCCGACGCGGCGCCCCTCCTCCGAGTGCTCGTGCTGTCCTTGCCGCTGCTCTTCGTCGGCAACATCGCGATGATGGTGTCCCAGGCGATCTGCCGGGAGCGCGACCTGCTCGTGCGCCTCGCCGTCTGCCTGGTCATCAACGTCGGCGCCAACCTCATCGCAATTCCGCGCTGGGGACCGCTGGGAGCGGCCTGGACGACGGTGGGATCGGAGCTGCTGCTCTGCGTGCTGCTGCTGCGTGCGAACGCGGTGTGGCTGGTGCAGCCGCTGGTGGTCGAGAGGTCGGCAGCGTGACCGCCTCTCAGCGGCTGGATCTCTGCTTCCACGGCGTGCCGGTAACGGTGCTGTCGACCGATCCCGATTGTCTGACGCTAGTGGAGGCCGACTTCTCCCTGTTCCCAGGCAGCCCGCCGCCGGCCGGCACGGCAGCCCTCGAGGTGCAGCTCGTGGTTGGCCGATCCCCGTACGAGCGAATTCCAAAGGGCACGACACGGCTCGTTCGTACGAAGGACGCGATTGTGTACCAGCGCCGGGGGGTGCGGTACTACGACTCGGGCGGCAGCGCGCTCGTCATCTACGACATGCGCAGGCGCCGCGCCGAGGTGCACAGCCCGGACCGCGACCTGCTGCGCGAGAAGTGCTACCTCCTCGTGATGACCGGGGTCGGCGACGAGCTCGACCGCCGGGCCCTGCACCGAATCCACGCGATGGGGGTCGTGCACGGCGGGCGGGCAGTCCTCTGCCTCATGCCCTCTGGCGCAGGGAAGACCACGCTGGCCATGTCGCTGCTCGAGCGGCGCGATTTCAGCCTCCTCTCGGAAGAGATTCCGCTCGTATCCCGCACGGGATGCCTGCATCCGTTCCCGGTCCGAATCGGCGTGGTAGAGGGGACCGCACTCGACGTGCCTCCGCGCTACCTGCACCGGTTCCGCCGTTCGCGCCAGGGTCCAAAGGTCCTCATCGACAGCCGGTATTACGCTGACCGCATCGCGGGTCCGGCCGAGCCCGGGATCGTGTTTGTGGGGCGCCGTGTCGGTCCGGGGGAAGCCGGCGTCACACCGCTCTCGCGGATGAGGGGCTTTGCGGCACTGCTGCGCTTCTGCGTGGCGGGGAGCGGCATCCCGCAGCTGCTCGAGTACTTGCTGCGTCTGGAGCCGCAGGAGGTGGGGCGACGGACGTCGATTCTCTGGTCACGGCTCCTGGCCTCGGTGGCGTTGGTGCGCGGTAGCGCCGTCTACGAGCTCCGCTTGGGGCCCGACCGCGAATTCAACGCGGCGCTGGTCGCGGGTTACGCGGAGCAGCTGGCCCCTGCCCACGCACCGAGGCGGTCCGCGTGAGCCGGCGCTACCGCGTGGCGATGATCGCCGCCTGTCCCTTCCCCTATCCGCGGGGCACGCCGATCCGCATCCACCGCATGGCGGAAGCGTTGACCCGTCGGGGCCACGAGGTCCACGTCCTCACCTATCACCTGGGCCAGGACGATCAGACTCTGCCCTTCGCCGTGCACCGCATCCCGAGGGTGGCGTCGTATCGCAAGGTCTCTCCCGGCCCCTCCTGCGGGAAGCTCACGATCGTCGACCCGATGCTGGTCATGACGGTCCGCCGATTCCTCGCTACCCACGCGATCGACCTCATCCACGCCCACCACTACGAGGGGCTGTTGGTGGCTCGCTGCGCGCGCCGCGGCCGCCCGCTTCCGATCGTGTACGACGCGCACACCCTCCTGGAAACCGAGCTGCCGTACTATCCGCTCGGCCTGCCCCGGGACGTCAAGCGGGCGATCGGCAAGACGCTCGATCGGTGGATCCCGCGACGCTCGGACTACGTCATCGCGGTGACCGAGAACATCAAGGCGGCGCTCGTCAATGCGGAGGCCGTTGGCGAGGACCGGGTGTCCGTCGTGGCGAATGGGGTCGAGCTCGAGGCGTTCCAGCCGAATGGCCGGGCAAACGGCAAGCACGCGCCGGCGCTCGTGTTCGCCGGCAATCTCGCGCCCTACCAGCGGATCGACCTCCTGGTGCGCTCGTTCCGCACAGTGGTCAACACCCGGAACGACGCCCGCCTGTTGGTGGTCGGAAGCTCCTCGCTGGAGCAGTACGATCGCCTGGCGCTCGAGCTGTGCGTCCGCGACCAGATCCAGACCGTGCCCGCCGACTTCCGGGCGTTGCCGGCACAGCTGGCCGGCGCGGACGTCGCCCTGAATCCCCGCACGGCGTGCTCGGGCGTGCCGCAGAAGCTCCTCAACTACATGGCTGCCGCCAAGCCGATCGTATCGTTTGCGGGGTCGGGCGGGTTGCTGGAACACGGGCGCACGGGGTGGCTCGTTCCCGACGGAGATACCGAGGCCTTCGGCGGGGCCGTGCTGCATATGCTGGACGAGCCGGAGCTGGCGCACCGGCTCGGGGCGGCCGCGCGCCGCCATGTCGCGGACCATTACAGCTGGGACCGGTCGGCTCGCCTGGTCGAAAGCGTGTACGAGCAGGTGAGTCCATGAACGCGGCCGCCAGCGCCGGCACGACGCGCCGCCTAGTCCGGCGCCTGGTCCTCGCCACCTCGGTGCCGCCGATGCTGCAGGCCTACCGGGGAGC
>DATHMJ010000296.1:0-8024 GCA_035487215.1 Gemmatimonadales bacterium | reverse complement strand
GCCGCTCAGGTGGCGGTGGCGCTGTCCAACGCTCGGATGGTCGAGCAGGTGCGGTTGCTCGCGTACCATGACAGTTTGACCGGCCTCCCCAACCGGCCGTCGTTTAAGGAGCGGCTGGCGCGCGTGCTCGCGGATGCCCGCCGCGATCGCTCGAAGGTCGCCGCGTTCTTCATCGACCTCGACAACTTCGGTCGCATCAACGACACCCTCGGTCATGAATTGGGCGACGATTTGCTCCGGCATGTGGGCGAGCGGCTGCGAGTGTGCTGCGCACGCGGGGACGACCAGGAGGAGTCGAGCCATGGCCCACCGGAGGTCGCACGCCTCGGCGGCGATGAATTCACCGTGCTGCTCGGCGGGATCCCGGATGGTGACGATGCGGTGACGCTCGCGCGCCGGATGTTGTCCGCCCTCGCACCCCCGGTCTCGCTTGGCGCGCAAGAGGTGTTCATCACGGCGAGCATCGGCATCGCCATCTATCCCATCGACGGCGAAGATGTCGAGACGCTCCTCACGCACGCGGACACCGCGATGTACGAGGCGAAGAGTCAGGGTGGGAACGGGTACCAGATCTTCTCGCGCACCATGAACGCCACGGCGATGCAGCGGCTCACTCTCGAGACCGACCTCCGCCGGGCTCTGGAGCGCGACGAGCTGGTTCTCCACTACCAGCCCATCGTGCGTGCCGATACCGGCGCCATGACCGGCGCCGAGGCGCTCATCCGGTGGCAGCACCCCTCCCTGGGCCTGCTGCTGCCGTCCGAATTCATCCCGATCGCCGAAGAAAACGGTCTCATCGTGCCGCTCGGGGAATGGGTGCTGCGAACGGCGTGCGCCCAGAACCGCGCATGGCAGGACGCCGGGTTCGCGCCGATTCGAGTGGCGGTCAATCTCTCGAGTCGTCAGATCCGGCAGGGAACTCTGGCGACGACAGTTCGCGCCGCGCTGGACGCGGCCGGACTCGAACCGCGCTGGCTGGGCCTCGAGCTTACGGAGAGCGTGCTCATGGAGCGGCAGCACGAGGCCGTCGCCGCCCTTCACCGGCTCCGCGCGCTTGGCCTGCAGTTGTCGATCGATGACTTCGGTACGGGTTATTCGTCGCTCAGCTACCTGAAGCATTTTCCCGTGGATTCGCTCAAGATCGACCGCACTTTCGTCCGCGATCTGATCTCGGTGCCGGACGACGCGGCGATCACCGCCGCCGTCATCGCCATGGCCCACGCGTTGGAGCTCAAGGTCGTGGCCGAAGGCGTCGAGACCCACGAGCACCTGGCCTTCCTTCGCGGGCAGGGCTGCGACGAAGTCCAGGGACACCTCATCGGGCGGGCCGTTCCGGCGGACCGTTTCTCCGAGTGGCTTGCCCGCGGGCGGGCGGGAAGCCGGCTGGCCCGCCGCGCCTACCGCAGCGTGGGGTAGTCAGGGCGCCGGCGTCGCCGGCGATCCAGTCCGCACCACATCCGGAAGCGAGTCCAGTTGTCCGCGACCGATCACGCGAACATTGAGACCCAGAGGAAGGGCGTTTCGAAACCACGGGTCTACCAGGGTGTCGACCGTGCCGGCCACCGGCTTGAGCAGCACGAGTAGCGCCGCATCGAGCGCTCCCGCAACGAACGCAGCGATACTGTCACTTGTCACTTCCCAGCTGTGCGGCAGCGCGTCGGCAGCAACCATCCAACGATAGGGCGCCAGAATCGGGATGCGGCCCTCCGCCAATGCGGAACGAATCTCCGCCCCGTCGTGGGCGATCAGCGCACCGGGGACGTGCGCCGCCGCGGCGTGCGCGAACTGGTCCATCGCCAGGATCGCCATCCAGTGCGCCGCGGTGGCCGGAAGCCCAAGCTCGCGATCGAGCGCCCGCACGGCGTCGGCGAGCGGGCCGCCCCCGGGCACGACGAGAATCGCGCGGTGGCGCGAGCATTCGGCGATAGCCCGGCCGGCCTCCGCCAATGCCCCAGGAGTACGAGCGAAGCTACCGCCGAGCTTCACGACGACGAGGCCGCTCACGAACCCTGCTCGAGAAGAATGGCCACGGCGGCTGCCGCCGCGGTGCGCGCCGCGGCGGCACCCAATCGATCCGCGAGTCGGGTGACCGCGAGGCCGACTCGACGCGCGGCCGCCGCGGCGACGAAGTCCCCTAGACCCGTCACGACCGCGGTCTCGATTTGGGGATGACGCGACCGCACCTGGGCAACCGCCTCCGCCACGGTGGCGATCTGGGCTTCGGACAGCGCGCCCGCGATGCCGTCGATGTCCCCATCCGACAGCATCTCGCGGTCGGCGCAGACCACCCTCGCCAGCCGCTCGCCGGCGAAGGTCCGGGTGGCAGGGCGTCCATCGGGCGAACGGACGGTATAGTCTTCGGGCGCGAGCGCGCCGAGCCAGACGTGGACATCGCCCATGATGGCGAATCCTTCGGCGGAAACGCCGACGTCCGCGCGGTGGAGCGGCACGCGGCGGGCAACCGCCTCCGTCGGCGTCCTGAGTGCCCCGGTGTAAACCAGTTCACCCGTCGCCAATCGTTCCGGATCGGTCCGGCCCGAGGCGGCGACCGATCCGCCGACGAGCGGAATGACGTCGGTCGTGGTCGACCCGGTATCCACTAGTAGACAGGTCGGGACGTCTTGCGCCACGAGGCACGCCGTCGCGAGCCAGTTGGCCGCGGCCGTGCGAAGCGGATTGCGGCGCGAGTCGTCCACCGAGTGAAATTGGGCATCGGTTCCGAACACGTGCACCCGGTCGCTGGGAAACACCGTCGAGAGCGCGGTCAGGACGAAGTCGACGCCGTCCCGCTTGCTCCGGAAAAATTGTGAAAGCTCCGCGGTCATGGTGACCGCATGGCGCTCGTCGCCGCCCGCGCCGAGCGACGCCGCGACCGTCGCAAGAGTCGGAGCCAGTCGCTCGGGCGCGCGCTGAAGCTCGAACGGCTCGAGTCCGGTCACGAGCCCGCGGTCTGCGGTGAGCCGCGCGGCTTTGATGTTGACGCCGCCGATGTCCCAGCCGATGATGCTGGACATCAATTGCAAGCCGCGCGGAGGGTGCGATGGAGGTGGTGCCTGTAATCGACCTGACGCAGGGAATCGCGGTGCACGCCCAGGGTCGCGTACGGGCCGAGTATGCCCCGGTCAGATCGGTGTTGACGCCGAGTGCTCCGGGTGACCCGATTTCGCTGATCCGCGCGTATCGTGACGTGCTCGGTGCCCAAGTGTGCTACATCGCCGACCTCGACGCGATCCGAGGTGGCCCTGTCCAGCGCAGCCTCATCCGCGACTTGGCGGAGTTTCGAACCGGATTCATGGGCGAGCTGCTGGTCGACGGCGGCGCCAGCGGACGCGACGGCGCGCTCGAGGTGCTGTCGGCCGGGGCGTCGGACGCAGTGGTCGGCATGGAGACACTCCGTTCGTTTGCCGACCTGGCCGACATCGTGGACGCCGTCGGCCCCAACCGCGTCGTCTTCAGCCTCGACCTCCAGCTCGGCGTACCGATTCTCCATCCGCTCATGGCGGACGCAGCGGGGGCCGTTCCCGACGCGCTCACCCTCACGGCGCAGGCCGCCGACGCCGGTGTGACTGCCATTCTGGTGCTGGACCTGGGCCGGATCGGGACCGGCGTGGGAGTCGACGTCGGGCTGGTCGAAAACCTGCGGCGCCGGCATCCGACGGCGCGTCTGCTCGCCGGCGGCGGCGTGCTCACCCGGAAGGACCTGGAGCGGATGGAAGGGGCGGGTTGCGATGCGGCGCTCGTGGCGAGCGCCATTCACACCGGCCGAATCAACGCGGAAGACGTCGCGGCACTCCGGCACACCGGGGCCGGGGCGCGTCAGTCGGAGACCAGCGACTCGCGGTAGGTCGCCGACTGGCCGTAGTTCTCCTCGACTTCGAGCTCGAGGAGCGTCAGGTGGGTGTACCCCTCCTTCACCAGCTGCTCGTGCGCCGCGTGGCCCAGATACTGAGCCAACATCTCGGCCGTCGTGTTCGGGATCGGGAGCAGGGCACAGTCGCTTCGCGGAAACACGTAGGTAGGCTTGCCGAAGTAATCCACCGTCAGCGCACCGTCTACTTCGCGAAATCCGAGCTTCGGGTTTGCGCTGGGCAGCAGCACCTTGTGATCGATCTCGTCCACCAACTTGCGCACGATGCGCTTGAGCACGCTGAAGTCCAGCACGAACAGACACTCCGCGTCCACCGCGCCCTCGACGGCGACGCCGACGCGGTAGTTGTGCCCATGGAGCGATTCGCACTGATGGCCGCGGAACGTGATGAAATGGGCGGAGGCGAAGACCAGATAGTCCTTGCTCACCTCGACGCGGAACTTACTCTGCACGGGCGTGCTCCCCGGATGCGTGCCAGCCATCCTCCAAAATAACCACGCAGATCGCCGCTGCGGTCAGGTCGGCCGTGGTGCCGGGGTTCCGGGTATTCCGCTCGTCCCGAAGCTCCGCATCGAACTCAGCGAGGGCGGAGCGCCCCGGCGCGGTACGAACGCCTCCCAGCGACCGCACCTCCCGAGCGCGGCGGGAAATCGCCTCGGCGGTGGGACGGCCCAGCTTGCGCGAGACATGGCTGTCGGGCTCCGCCGCCAGAATCGCAAGGTACGCGTCGACGACGGCATCCGTCCAGACGAGCCCATCGGCTCGGCCCGCCCGTAGCACGGGTGCCCCGAGCTCGAAGGTGATCGCGAAATCGGTCACGTATTCTCGTGCCACGCTGTCCCGATCGGCCGCGAGGGCCATCGCCTCCCTGAGGCCGACGGTGGGCGGCTGCGCCACGTCCTGCGTACGTGCGGCCCCGAGCCCGCTGGGCGCGGCCAGGCGGATGGCCTCGTAGACCGCCACCGCGTCCGCCACGGTCGTCTCGGCCAGCACTCGATGCACGCGGTCTCGAAGCGACGGGCCGACCGTACCCCGCGCCGCGCGGCATAGGGGGCCGAGGAGGAGAACAATTCCGAGATTCGTGTTGCGCGGAGTGAGTCGCCGCGTTGCGGCGACGCTCGCGCGCACGGTGACGCCGACGGGCGCTTCGCCAGCGCCGGCCATCGCGGGGCCGATGGCCACCGCGCTCGCCAAAAAGTCTTCGTATCGCGTGTCGTGAAAGTGCCGTCCGGGCGAGACGTTGCCAGGCTTGGGGGCGCTCGCCTCGAGCAGACACGCCAGCTGGGCGGCGGCGCCGACCTCGGCCGGCGTCACACCACGCTCGCCGCGGGCGCCTGCGCGGGGTGAGGCGCATGCGCGAGGTGATCGGCCAGCGCACCCGCGACGTCGATGCCGGTCGCTTGCTGCAGCCCTTGCCACCCCGGAATGCCATTGATCTCGAGGACGTACACGGCGCCGTCCCGCCCCGGAAGCAGGTCGACGCCCGCATAGGTGGCGTCGACGGTCGCGGCTGCCCGCACCGCGAGTTCGGCCCATGCGGCCGGAAGCTCGATCGCCTGCGCCCGTCCGCCTCGGGCCAAGTTGGTGCGCCAGCCCGATGCACGCCGCTCCATGGCCCCGAGCACTCGGCCGCCGACCACGAACACGCGCACATCCCGCCCGTCGTGCTCGACCACGCGTTGGAGATAGAAGACGCCTCGGATCGTTTCGATCGCGCGGAACACGCGAAACGCCGTCTCTTCGTCGCTCACGCGCACCATGCCGAGCCCCATGGAGCCGAAGAGCGGCTTCAGGATGACGTCGCCCCCCAAGTCCTTCCATGCCTCATGGGCGGCTTCGATGGATTCGCAGACCACGGTCGCAGGCGTTGGCAGGCCGTGGCGCTCCAGCGTCGTCGAGGTCCACAGCTTGTCGACCGTCCGCTCGATCACTCGCGGCGGGTTCACGACCCGCACACCACGCTCTTCCAGGGCGTGCAGTGCGTCGACCCGAAAGATGATCTGCTCCAGTGAGCCGTTGGGGATGATCCGCGCCAGGACCAGATCGGATTGGTCCAGCAGCGCCGCGCCGCTCCGCAGCATGGTGCCACCGCGGACGGTGGCCACCAGGTCCTCGTAGCGAGCGAGCGCGGCCGTGTGGCCGCGCTCGCGGAAGGCTCGAAGCAGCTCGTCGGTATGCCAGCCCGAGCGGGAGGCCAGGATGGTAATCCGCATGCCTAGGAGCCTGCTGTCGGCTTCACTTCTGCTCGCCGATCAAGCCGGCGAGCCCGCCGGATGCGAAGTTCGGGAAGTCGTCGCCCACCTTCTTGAAGGCGGGGGTCGCGGTCCCCTTCTTGAGTGCGTCCATCGAAGGGAAGCAGAGCTCGGCCTGGCGATACTCGGCCGCCGGCGTGCTGCCGTCCAGGTTCGAGTCGAACTTGGTGAGGTCTGCCCGGACGAAGCCGATCTCCGCGTGGCCGTCGCCCACGATCTTGAGATGAGTGGGGTAGTAGCTCTCGAACGCGGCCGCGTCCTTCGGCTGGTGGTAAATCACGGTGACGAGCGCCGGGCAGGGCGTGTCGCTCTTGTCACCGGTCTCGACCGCCACCATCCCGAGCAGGCCGCCGGTCGCGAACTTGCCCAGATCATCGCCGACCTTCTTGAACGCGTCGGTGGCGATGCCCTTCTTGGCGGCGTCGAGGCTCGGAAAGTAGAGCTCGGCCTGGCGATAGAACGCGGGCTTCTTGCCGTCGATCGACGTCGTGAACTTGGTGAGCTCCGCTTTCGTGAACCCGATCTCCGCCTGCCCGTCGCCCACGATCTTGATATGTGTGGGATAGTACTTCTCGAATGCGGCCGGGCTCTTGGGCCATTTGTAGATGACGGTCACGATGGCCTGATGCTGAGGCGCGGGGGCCGGCGCCGGCGCAGCAGCCGGGGCGGCCGTCGTGTCGGCCATTTGTGCCGGCTTCTCCTCTGGCTTGGAGCAGGCGGCCGCGGCGAGAGCGCAGGCGATGACGAAGGTCGGACGATGCATGGACGGTCTCCGGGTAGGGGCTATGCGAAGCATGATTGCACGAGCACGTCAGGATTCACCCGTCCCGCGCGGAAGGTGTTCCCGCTCGTGGCGTTGGTGAGCCACACTTCGGCCGGGCTGAACAGCAGAGGATCGATCTTGTAGAAATCGCCTTCGTAGCGTTGGAAGATCTCGTAGAAGGGAGTGCCGTAATCCCGCGACGACGATGCCGGCACTTTTTCCGCCAGCGCCGCCAGCTCCTCGTCGGAGGCGCGAATGGTAAAGCGCGCCCGCCCGCCGTACAAGATGCAGTCGTTGGTCCGGCCGATGGCTCGAATGTCGTTCTTGGCGACCGGTGCCACCGGCGCGGTACCGATCCCGCTCACCACCTTACGCACATCGAACCCGAGCGTCTCCATCTTGTGCAGGCCGGTTTCCAGAATCCGCGCCGAAATCTGGACGCCGCCCGCGATGCTTGCGGTCGGAGCGATGACGAACGTGAGTTGCCCCGGTGCGAGGCCGGCCTTGCTCGCGACCCATGCCGCGACCTCCTCGGTCGGAGGCGTCCGGCCTTCGAGGACCAGCACGCCGTGCTCCGCGGATTCGGCGTAGCCCAGTTTCTCGAACAAGTCTTTCTCCACCCGCGCATGCGCCCTGAGCGGACCCGACCCCATGGCGAAGTACTTGCCGACCGAGATCGCCCAGCCGGCGTACTGCGACGCCATGCAGGCCACGGCCGGGTGGTCGGTCCAGACCGTCACGCCGGGCCAGCTGTCGTCGCCGAGCTGGACCGCCGCATAGGTGACGGTGCCCAGGCCGCCCATACAGATCTCGGCGAGGCCGAGGCCGGCATCGAGCCCGCCGTCGACTTCGATTCCCGCATCGATGATCCGCGCGCCGTTGGCGAGCGTCCGTACCTGCACGCGCACCGCGCTCGCGTGCTCGGCGAGGCCGTCCGCGATCTCCGCGGCGGCCGCATTCAGATTCGGTGGCGTCAGTCCCGTGTCCATGCGAGAATCTCTCCGGCGCCCAGCTCGGCGAGGTCGCCGCTGTAGCGTCGATAGGAGCCCGTGAGGTGCTCGTTGGTGACCGGTAGCCCGCGGTGATTCGCGAGGTGGCGCAGCAGCAGGCTGACGAAGTCGGGTCGGTAGGTACACGCGAG
>DATHMJ010000295.1:0-2074 GCA_035487215.1 Gemmatimonadales bacterium | reverse complement strand
CCCTCGAGTTCATTTCGTTCGAGCCCTCCGAGGCGCCCGCGGCGGAAGCGGTGCAGCCCGCGACCGGCGCCGAACCGAGGCCGGTGTTTCGACCGCGCCTTCGGATGCAGATCGCCGGGAAGCCGCGCCGCTCATTCCTGGTTGCGCTCGGGGCGATGATCCTGGTCTGTACGACGCAGCTCGGACTCACCGTTCCAGAACGATTCGGCCTCGACATCCGGTCGCTCGGCCTGCTCCAGCCCGGCCCTGCGCCCACGACCACGTCGGGCTCGGCCGCGGAGCGCGCTGCGGCAGGCGCCCCGTCCGCCAAGGGCGCGGTGAAGCCCGGAGCGTCTCCGTCGACGCACCACGGCAGCCCGAGCTTCGGGTCGAGCAGCGCCTTCACATCCGGCGCGCCGGGCATACCGGCTCTGCTCGCGCCACAAAAGTCGCGCGCGGAGGCCGCTGCCAAAGATTCGATCGTTGGAGCGGCGCCGGCGCGAAGCGAGATCGCGATCGGGGCGCCGGTGATCGCGGTTGGCCCCAAGCCCGCCGCCACGTCAGGACGGCTTACCGCCGCAGTCTTGGTGAGCCGCTACCAGGGGGCGTACGCCTCCGCCCGGAGCGAGCTGGAAACCGGGCTCAAGACCGCAGGCTTTGGAAATCTGTTCGCGATCGAGCGGCTCACGTCACCCCAAGGCATTCGCGCCGCTCGGCTCAGCTCCGGCACGGCCTCGGCGTACGTCGCGAAGTACCGGCGCCGCGAGACGGAGATCGAGCAGATTTATGCGGACTCCTTCGCCGCGGTGAGCAAGGAGCTGAACTGGTCAGCGGAAGAGCGGAAGGTCTGGGACAATCACCCGGTGTTGCAGGAGAAGGTCGAAGTGGCCAAGCTGGCGTCGTTCCTGCTCGAGCAGATCGACAGCGTCTACGGGGTCTTGTCGTCCCAGGAGGGCGCCTACGAGATCAACGGCGGGGCCATCACCTTCCAGGACGCCAAGGCCGCCCACGCCTATGCGGAGCTCCGGCCCTGGCTCGACCGGCACGCTCACCAGTGGGCGGACACCGCCTCGGGCACCCCCACCACCGCGGCCCGGGTGCTCCACGCCATCGGATCGACCAAACTGCCTGAGGGCGGCGCCCTCTAGCGGGGGGACGTGAACGCGGGCGCCATGGCCCGCTCGATCTCGAAGTCTTGGGGGTTGGGATTCTTCCGATACAGCTCGATCAAGCCTGACACGTTTCTCGGCGACCGCCACAGCTCTTCTTCGGTCGCCTGGACCCGGTTCGGATCGCCCTTTCGGCGGGCGTACATCTCGCCGAAGAGCAGTCGAGCCTGGCGGATGAAACGGATCTTCTTGCCCGTCTCCCGTGCCACCAATCCAATCGACGAATCGATGACCTCGCGGCCGGCGCCTGGATTGATGACCAAGGCGTCGTGGACGACCGCCTGCACGTTATCGAAGAAGACCTTGCGCTGACCTCCGGTTAGACCGAGACCGTCGGCGGTCTCGATGGCGAAGGTGTCCTGCAAGGCATCAAACCGATCGGGCCCGGTCTGGCCGGTCGCCACGGTCGGTTGGTGGGCGGGAGTCGAGTCGGCGGATTGGGCACGGCCCGGGGCAACAACGCCCAGAACCAGCAGTAGCCCCGCCGACGTGCCGAGCCACGCGCGCATTTCTCGGCCCTCCGAGAGCAGAGCTACCCAGCTACCATACAACCTTTTCCGGGGGATGCGAGCCCCTAGGGCTCAGAGGCTTCCGTGGAAGCCGTGCGGACCACGCCGGGGAATGACTTCGCCTCGACCCGGGATGCACCGATCGTCGCCGTGGATAACCCACGTGGGCCGATGCATTTCGTGCTCGTTGGCGTAGTCGGAATCCGGCACGGGGGACGCGCCGGCTCCGGATGTTGCGGGGATCATGCTGACCGTCTGCCCCGGCGCGAGCGCGTGGCCGGCGCCGACGTCCGCGACCTCATCGGATTCCGGTACGGGCTGCTCGGCCACCGGCGCGACCACCGGCCGGCTTGGACCCGCGGCATCAGGGGTACGGATCCGGGCTTTGGTCGCTCCGTGGCGTGCGACCGCGGCAGT
>DATHMJ010000294.1:0-19403 GCA_035487215.1 Gemmatimonadales bacterium | reverse complement strand
CGAACGTCGGGATCTTCTTCTGGATCAGGCTCCACTCGTCCACCCGACGCGCACCCTCGAGCAGCAGATACTCGGGGTTGATGCGGACCAGGGAGTCCTCGTGCTCGGGGCGGACGCCAGCCTCGAAGTTGAACGTGCCCTGCGACCAGGTGAAGAGGTAGTAGACCGCTTCCTCCACCTGGAGGCGGATGTACTCCTGCAGCTCCTGCTGCGTGATGGACCCCTGCTCCACCAGGATCTCGCCGAGCTTCCGCTCGCGCGCGTTCTCCTGCCCATCGACGGCGACTTGGAGCTGCTCCGCCGTGATCCGCTTGTTGCGGACGAGGATGTCGCCCAGGCGGTCGCGACGATTCACGATCGCCGCGTAGACGATCTGGCCTTCGTCGAAGTAGATGGTGCCGAAGTTTTGCCGGTCGGCGAGCGCGAGGCATCCGGTCCGGCGCCCGAGGCACAGGAGCTGGATCACATCCGGAAGACTGGCCTCCTTGAGGCTGCCCTTGATCGCCATCAGCGCCACTCCTCGATCAGGCGGTCACCGATGTCGGGCCAGTCCCAGACCATCTTCTCCCGGCTCCGGATGCCGCCTTGGCCCGGGGCGACCAACCCGGAGGACCGGGGCGCGCTGGGCCGCCGGGCGGGACGCGCTGGGGGACCCTCGAGCACGGAGCGCGCGAACGACGCCGTCACCTTGGCCTGCTGGGTTTCGGCCGCGCTCAAGACCCGCTGCACCAATCCCAGCACGGCCCGGACGGACTCCGCCGGCCGGTTCGCGATATACGCCGCCACCTCGGGATCGATCTCGGGAATCTTTTCGCTGAGCAAGCGGTCGGCGGCGCGCTGACGGACCTCGCGATCGGGCGCGGGCAGCTCGGCGACCAGTCCGCCCTCGAGTCGGGTGAGCAATCGGGACTCGACGCCCTCGAGCTGCGACAGCGACGCCGCCGAGGTGAAGACCATCTGGCGGCCGTTCTCGAGGAAGTGATTGAACAGCAGGAACAGCTCGTCCTGCGAGCGGTTCTTTCCAGCCACCAGATGCACATCGTCGAGCAGAAGCGCGTCGGCGCGGCGGTACCGCTTCCGCCACTGCGTGATCGCTTCCCGATCGATCGCCTCGATCAGCTCGCCGGTGAACTCCTCGGCGCTCAGGCACGCGACGCGGAGCCCGCGGGCCGTGAGCGCGTTGCCGATGCCGTGCAGGACGTGGGTCTTCCCCACACCGCTCCCGCCCACGAGCACGAGGGGGTTGTACTTGTCGCCCGGCGCCGCGGCTACCGCTTGCGCCGCTTGCACCGCGACGCGATTCCCCGGCGCCTCGACGACCGCATCCAGCCGCCAGAGCGGTGACGGCGCCGGGGGCGGATGTGCCCCCTCCTTGGCCTGCTCGAGCAGCTCCTCTGCGGCAGACACGTTTCCGGGGTCGCGGAACACCGGCGAGCCGGCCAGATCCGGCGCGGCCCGCTCGGCCTCGGTGCGGAGCGCGTCGAGCTTGCGCACGTCGCTCTCGAATTCGCGGAGCGCCTCTTCGGGATCGCGCGCCAGCTCGCCGTCGAGCAACGCTTCCAGTCGGGCCGTGCGGTATCCCTCGCCCTCCCACCGGAGCACCGCGGCGGCGACCTTGCTGCGCCATGCCTCGATCTGCTGATGCAGCGTGGCCGAAATGTCGGAGAGGAACTCGCCGAATTCGTCGCCCTCGTCGGCGGTGGTCGTGGTTTGAGCGGCCGGCGTTGCCGCCGCCGGCGCCGCCGCCGTCGGTGAGGTGGCCGCCGCCGAAGTCTCCGGGGCGTCGGCCGCGGGCCCGACACCCAACAGCGCCTCCACCCGATCGGGCGGCACCGCGTCGCCGGCGGCCTGATGCGCGATCAGCCGGTTCAGCGCGCCGACGAGCTCGCGCACGTTGTCCAGCGCAAGCCGGGCCACGGCTTCCAGCACGCCGGCCTCGAAGGTCACGCGGCGTTCCTCTGCCTTCCGCCGGAGGATCGCGACCTTCGTCTCGTACTCCGGAGGGGAGATATCGATGACCAGGCCGCCGGCGAAGCGCCGGATCAGCCGTTCGTCGAGCGCTTCGATCTCGGAGGGCGGTCGGTCGCTGGTGAGCACGATCTGGCGGCTGGCCGTCTGCATCGCGTCCACGATGCGCAGCAGCTCCGCCTGGGTCTCCCGCTGGCCCGTGAGAAACTGCACGTCGTCCACCAGCAACAGGCTCACGTCGGCGAAGCGCTTGCGATAGGCTTCGCCCTGCCCCGACGCGATCGCGGCGTGGAACGCCTCGATGAAGTGGTCGAGCGTGAGGTACTCCACCGTGAGCGCCGGGTCGATCGCCTGCGCCCCGTGGCCGATCGCCATGAGGAGGTGCGTCTTCCCCAAGCCCGGCTTGGCGTAGACGAAGAGCGGGTTGTACACGGCGCCGGGCGTTTCCGCGACGGCGCGAGCCGCGGTGACGGCCAGCCGGTTCGCGGCGCCCACCACCATCGTGTCGAAGCGGAAGTAGGGATTGAGGGCCGTCACTCGGGCGGGCCTCCCGCCGCGAGCCGGCGCAGCACGAGCTCCGAGATCCCCTTCAGCGTCTCGAAGACGCCGCCGCCGTGGAGCGCGTCCGCCGAGAAACTTTGGACGGTGCGGAAGTTGAGCGAGTCGTCCAGCTCGTCCGGCGTCAGGATCAGGTCACGCGGAAGGTCCTGCTTGTTGTACTGGAACACGACCGGGACCTGGCGCACATCCACGCCTTGTTCCAGCAGGTTGGTCTGCATGTCCTGAAGGCTCTCGACGTTGTCGTCGAGCCGGCGCGCCTGGCTGTCGGCGACGAAGACGATGCCGTCGGCGCCCTGGAGCACGAGCCGTCGGGTGGACGCGTAGTACACCTGACCGGGCACGGTGTAGAGCTGGAACTTCGTCGCGAACCCCGAAATGCTCCCGAGATCGATCGGCAGGAAGTCGAAGAACAGCGTGCGGTCGGTGTGGGTCGCGAGCGACACCATCCGTCCCCGCCGGCCTTCCGGCACGCGCCCGAAGATGTACTGGAGATTGGTCGTCTTGCCGGAACGTCCCGGACCGTAGTAGACGATCTTGCAGGTGATCTCGCGGGCGGCGAAGTTCACGAGCGACATCGGCTCACCGCCCGAACAACGCGCGGAGGCTCGCGTTGAGCTCGCGCTCGAAGTTTTCGGCCAACGGCCGCTCGACCGGCGCTTCGCGCGGCGCCGCGGCGACGAGATCTTGGACCAGGCGGTCGAAGAAGAGCTGGACCAGTCCCACCGTGCTCTCCCCGTCGAACACCACGAGGCCGATCCAGCGCCCCCGCGGCGTCTCGAAGCCCGACAGGAACACGTGCTGGGCAACCCCCTGGTGCACGAGGGAGAGAAAGCGCGCCTCACCGACGAGGCGGGCGATTTCCTGCGTCGAGGCGACAATGGCCGCGCCCAACGCGGCCGCGGTCATCACGTCCACCGACCGGGTGAAGCCGTGTTGCGCCACCACCTGCCCTGACGACGTCATCAGCAAGGTGAGACGCGCCGACGACTCGGCGAGAAACCGCTCGAGCGGCGCCTTGACCCACGGCTCGACCGTGCGCATCAGGCGAGTCTTCCGACGACGTCGAGCATCTCGAGCCGCGCGAGACCGACGTTCGTATCGGGACCCGCGATCGCGACCAGCACCAGCTCGGCGCCGCACGGCGCCGCGAGCACGGTACCGCCCGCGGCGTGGAGCTGGAGGAAGACCGGCTCGCGGCGGCCGGCACACTCGGTGGCACGCCGGAGCCGATTGACCAGGCTTGCAGCCAGCGCCGCGACCGCCCGACCGTCCACACCCGCCATGAGGGACTCCACGACGGCGAGCCCGTCGCTGGCGGACACGAGCACCGAGCCGCGGATGCCGCGGACGGTCGACAGCCGATCGAGCATCTCGGCCGGGTTGGTCATGGACTCCGCTCCAGCCACACGCGCGCGGCCGCGGAGGCGCGCTCGGCGAACCGAGCCACCCGTCCCATCGGCGTGTCGAGACCGCGGACCGTGAGCAGCAGGGTCGAGTCGGTCGGCGCGGAGAGGAAGAGGTTGCCGTCGCCGCACTCGACCGCGAGTCCGCGCCACTCGCCCAGCTCCAGCAGGCGCGCGGTGCGCGATGCCTCTTTCGAGACGCCCGCCAACAAGGCGGCGACGGGATCTGCGACGTCGGAGCCCTCGGGATTGCGAAGCCCGCCACCCAGCCGCAGGCCGGCCGAGTCCACCAGCAAAAGACCGTCGGTGCCCCCGTCGAGACCGGCGAAGACGGCGTCGCGCACCGGGGACGGGCGTGACTCCTCGAAGGAGAAGGGCAGCTCCGAGCCACCCGCGGCTTCCGTCTCAACCGACTCGTCGTCCTCGTCTTGGGCGGCAGCCGCCGAGGCTGGGGCGGTCACTTCGCTGGCACGAGGAGTCTCGGACGGAGGAGCCTCGGGCTTCTTTGGAGCGGCGGGCGGCGTGGGTGCTGCCGGTGCAGGGACCGGCGGAGCAACGGATCCTGCCTGCCGCAACGCCTGCACCCGCTCCAGCGCGGCGCCGGTGCCGACGTCGTCCGGATCGACTTGGCCAGCGTACGCCAGGTGTTTTTCGGCGGAGACGAGATCGCCGGCCTGGAAATAGAGGAAGCCGAGACCCTTGTGCGCGGAGACCAGGCCCCCGTCCATCTCCAGCGCGCTGACCCACGCCTCGAACGCCCGATCACGCTCGCCCCGGTCACAGAGAATCCGGGCGCACAGATCGTGGGCGCGGGCCAGCTCGGGATATCGAGCGGCTCCGGTGCGGGCCACCTTGTACGCCGCGTCCAGCTGTCCCCGGCGCCGCAGTGCGTCACCCAAGTCGAGAAAGACCAGGCTGTCGGGATCGGCCGCCAGCTCGGCGGTCATACCGCGGATATCGTCAGACATCGCGTCCCCTCAGCGCGTCACCGAGCGCCGCCGCGGCGTCCCGGAGCTGGGTCACGGCCGCGGCTTGCGCCTCCTCATCCGGCTGACGGCCGTCCGCGCGAAGCCAGCGATCCCAATTCTCGATCGCATCGGCGTATCGTCCCTGGGCCGCCTGGGCCATCCCGAGCAAGCGGCGCGGCGTGGCCAGCGTGGGATCGCGGTGCAGCGCCTGGATCAGCGCATCTTCGGCTTCTTCGTAGCGGCCAAGGCGCACCAGCGTGCGACCGAGAGCCACATGGCCCTCCGGCCGGTCCGGATCGGAAGCCACGAGATCGATGGCGGCGAGCCGGGCCGCCTCGAGATCGCCGTGAGCCAGGTGTTCTTCCACCCGCGCCGCGGCCGGGGCGCTGTCGGTTGGGCCGGCTTTGGCACCCGGCGCGCTCGCGGGGATTTCGAGGAGGACGACCCCGGCGCTGGTGAGGCCATAGATGGTGCGGGCGACGTCGAAGTCGGAGCGGTTGAGCGTTTCGGCGATCATGCGAACGTCGCGGGTGCCGTCGACCGCGGCCAGCACTTCCCACTCGAAGGGCACGAGGTCGAGCGGCGCCGCGTCATCATCGGCCGCGCGAAGCCGTGGGACCATGCCGAGGTGCGGCACCTTGGTCTCGATGCGGGCCCACTCGTCGATCCGCCGAGCGGCCTCCATCAGGAGCGCTTCGGTGGGGATGCTTACCGGTGCTTCGATGCCGGAGCGGTCGATTACGCCTTCGACGAACGAAAAGTAGCCTTCGGACCAACTCATCAGCTCGAAGACCACTTCCTCCACCTGCGCCCGCACGCACCGGTCCAGCTCCCGCCGTCCCACGGCGTCGATCGCCACGAGAATCTCGCCCAGCCTCCGCTTGTCGCCCGCCGCCTGGAGCGCGCGGGCCCGGGCGAGATCTTCCTCCCGGAGCTTGCCCGAGCGGAGCAGCAGCTCGCCCAGCACGTGCGGGTTGCTCGTGATCTGAGCCGCGATCACGGCGCCGCGGTCGAAGTGGACGACCCCCGCGTTCTGGCGCAGCTCCGAGGTGACCCGCAACACCCCCGTCTTCCGGCCCAAGTCGAGCAGCTGGAAGACGTCGTGGATGTTGAGCTCCTTGAGCGGGCCCTCGATCGCCATGCTACACCGCCGCCGTCGCGAAGATGTGCTGGAGATCGCGCGCCGAGCGAGCCCGGTTGCGGGCTTCGGTGGCGAGGGTGCTGGCCGGATCGAGCTGGATCACGCGCTCCCAATCGGCCACGGCGTCGCCGAACCGGCGTTGCCGTGCCCGCGCGACGCCGCGATGGAACAGCGCGGGGCGATGCTCCGGATCGAAGCGAAGCACGCGCTCGAGCGCCTCCAGCGCCTGGGGCGTACGGCCGTCGTCCAGCAGCACCCGGCCCAACATCGCGAGCGCCTCGAGCTCGTAGGGGTCGGTCTCCAGCACCTGCACGAGCAGGTCCACGGCCGCGCCGACCGACTCGGTGCGCTGAATCAGGCTCGCCAGCGCGAGCGCGGCCGGGGTGAACGTCGGCAAGACCTCGAGCGCCCGTTCGTACGCCGTGCGCGCGGCCTCGAGACGGGCACGCTCCTCCTCGAGCTGCCCCAGCTCGTACCAGACTTGCGCCATGGATCCATCGAGGCGGAGCGCCTCGCGGTAAGCCTCGTGCGCGGCGTTCCGATCGCCCAACCGGGCCGCGATGCGCGCCTGCAGGTGCAGCAAGTCCGCTCGGCCCGGCGCCAGCGCCTGGGCCGCCCGGGCCGAGTCGAGCGCGCCGATCGCGTCGCCGATCTCCAGCCGAACCCGCGCGCGGAGCACGTGCGCCTCGACGAGATCGGCGGAGCGCCGAGCCAGCGCCTCGGCCAGCGGCGCCGCCTCGTTGATGCGGCCGAGCGCCAGCAGCGCGCGGACCTCTCCCGCGGCCGCGTCGGCGCTGTCGCCGTCGAGCGCGCGGGCCTCGCGGTACCGCTCCAGGGCCTCCCCATGGAGGCCGCGCCGAGCGAACAGGTCGCCGAGCAGCGCGGTGGCGGCCGCCGGCGCCGCGCCACGGGCCCGCGCACGGCTCAGCTCCGCCGCCGCGCGCTCGAGCATGCCCTTGCTGATGTAGTCGCGCGCCAACGCGAGCGGATCGGCGGTCTTGGTCGCGGCCGGCTGTTCCGGCACCGGGGCCAGCTCCTGGAACAGGCGATCCAGCGTCGACGGATCGAATGCGAACTCGGGGCCTAAGTCTCCGCTGGTCACGTCGGCGGCCAGCTCGGGAGGCACCGCGATGTTCGAATCCTCGAATTGGAGATCGATCGTGAGCGCGTACTTCTGCGGCACGTAGAACGGGTCGAGCTCGAGCGCGCGCTTGGTGGCCCGGAGGGCGCCGTCGAAATCGCCGAGCTGGCTCAGGGAAAAGCTCAGGTTGTAGTGTGCCGCGGCGAAGTTCGCATCGGCGTCCACGGCGCGACTCAACGCGGTCCGAGCCTCGCCCCAGCGTTTGAGCTCCATCAGGACCAGGCCGACGCCGTTCCACGCAGCCGGGCTCTGAGGCGCCTGCGTCAGCGCCTCGCGATACGCTTCGAGGGCCGACTCCAGCCGGCGCCGTTGGAGGTGCAGCAAGCCCAGGTTGAGCCGAGCCGCCGGCGGCGCGCCGGCCGACGCGAGGGCCCGTTCGAACGCCTCGGCCGCGCCATCCACCTGACCCTCGTGTGCCCGCAGCACGCCGAGGTTGTTCCACGCGAGCCCGTAGCCCGGATCCAGCGTGACGGCCCGTTGGTACGACTCGGCCGCCGAGTCGCGCCAGCCCGACTGGTGCAACGCCACGCCGCGCTCGTTCCAGAGCTTGGGCGAATCGGCATAGTCGCGCACGAGCGAGTCGTACAGCTCGAGCGCCGCCGGCAGGTCGCGGCGCAGCAGGTGCACCTCCGCCATTGCCTGGAGATTGAGCCGCCGGTCCTCGCCCGCGTCGAGTCCCATCCGGTATTCGCGCAGCGCCTCGGCGTAGTAGCCGCGCTGGCGGAAGGCGAGGCCCAGGTTGAAGTGGGCGAGCGCGCTGCCTTCCACCAGGCGCGGGCGCAAGGCATCCCGGGCAACGGCTCGTTCCTGGTCGCTCCGCGCGACGACTCGCTCGAGCGAGAGGTTGGCCTGCGCGCGCGCCAGCGTCGGATTGAGCGCGATGGCGCGCTTGGTGGCGACTCGCGCCTCCTCCTGCCGCCCGAGATCGCCGTACAGGAACGCGAGGAGGTAGTTGGCATCGGCGTTGTCGGGATTGCGATCGGTCGCGGCCTGAAGCGCGAGGAGCGCCTGGTCGTTGAGGCCGCGGTTGTAGAGCGTCTCACCCAGGTGGAACAAGGCGACCGAACTGCTCGGGTCCCGCTCGCAGGCGAGCGAGAACCATTCGGTCGCCACCTCCAGGCGCCCGCTGGCCCGCTCGGCGAGCCCGACCTGGATCAGCGCGCCGGCGTCGTTCGGATGCCAGGCGAGAAGGGTCTCGAACTCGTTGGCGGCTTCGGGGTGATGGCCGAGCGCCGCGTACGCCCGACCCAGCTCCCAGCGGGCGTCACGGTCGCTCGGCGTCCGGCGGAGTTTTTCTTGCAGCTCCGCGACGACCTGGTCATAGTGACCGCTTGCCCGGTAGGCGATCTCGAGATTCCCGCGAGCCACGTCCATCCGGGGATCCAGCTCGAGCGCCTGGGTGAACTGCTCGATCGCCTCGGTGACGAGCCCCTTTTGCCAATAGAGCACGCCGAGGTTGTTATGGGCGCCGGCATCCGCGGGGTCGATTCGACGGGCGAACGACCGGAGCACGTCCCGCTCGCGCTCCGACAGGACGGCGGAGGACATTGTTTAGGAAAGACGGATGGCGTCGAAGATGGCCCGGAGGGAGGGCATATCGGGGAGGAGGAGGAAATGCCCGCGCAACGGCTCCGTCGCCCCCTCGACCCGGAACGCGGTCTCGACGCAGAAGACGTAGTCACGGTCGTGCCCGAAGTTGAGGTATGCCGTCGTGAGGATCGCCGCGCTCAAGTCGATGACCAGGCTGGGCACCGACGGCACCAGCATCATGCCCATGAAATCGCTCAACGCGTTCATGTAGGCGCTCGCCAGGATATTGCCCGCCTCCTTGAGCCCCGACTGCTCCATGGGGGTGAACACGGTCGTCGCCCCGGGGGTCCTCCGGAACAGGATGTCGCAGAGCGCCTTGGCCGACGGTTCGGGGAACAGCACGAGCGTGCGCCCCGTGAGGTCGCCCATCATGTGCATCAGCACCGCGGCGATCACCTCGTCCGGCCGGCCCAGCAGCTCCGGCACCTCCTCCAACGGCCGGATGTTCACCTCCGGCCCGGCGATCATGATCGTCCGGCTGGTGAGTTGGGACAGCGCCGTCGCGGCGTGGCCCGCGCCGATGTTCGCGACCTCTTTCAGCGCGTCGAGCTGCAGCTCCTTGAGTTCCCGCACGTCTTCCATCCTCCCCCCTACACCAGTGCGGCTGCGTCGAGGATCAGCGCGGGCGCGCCGTCGGCCAGGATGGTGGCCCCACCGAGATACGGCGGCATGCCTCGCGGTGCGTCGAACGGCTCGATCACGATATCCTGCTGCCCCAACAGCGCGTCCACGACGAGCGCCGCGCGCCGCTCGCCCACCTCGAGAATGATCGTGGGCCGGCGCGGCGGCTCCTGCCGGCTCGGGGCCGCCACGAGGTCGCGCAGGTGCACCGTGGGGATCACGCGATCGCGCACCATAAGGGCCTCGCGGCTCCGGAGCGCGGTCACCGCGCGCGTGTCGAACTCCACCGTCTCGGCGACGTAGACGAGCGGCACCGCGTAACGCTCGTCGCCCGCCTGGGCCAGCAGCGCCCGCACGATGGCGAGCGTGAGCGGGACGCGCAGCGTGAACGTGGTGCCCTTGCCTTGCTCGCTCTGGACCTCGAGGCTCCCGCCGAGGGCGCGGGCCCGCGAGAGGGCGACTTCGACCCCCACTCCCCGACCCGACACCCCGCTCACCTGCGCGGCGGTGCTGAAGCCGGGCCGAGCCAGCACGCGCAGCAGGAGGTCGTCGGTCAACAGCTCGACGCTCGGATCGGCCAGCCCTTCGCGCTTGGCCTTGGCCAGGATCGCGGCGCGGTCGATGCCCCGGCCGTTGTCGGAGACGCGGATGGCGACGCTTCGCCGGTCGCGCACGGCCGACAGCGTGATCCGGCCCTCGGCCGGCTTGCCGGCGCGCTTGCGCTGGTCGGCGGGCTCGATACCGTGGTCGGCGGCGTTCCGGATGAGGTGCATCAGCGGATCGCCCAGCTCGTCGAGGATGGCGCGATCCAGCTCGATGTCGCCGCCTTCGGCCTCGAAACGGATCTGCTTCCCGAGGTCGCGCGCCAGATCCCGGACCAGGCGGGGGAACCGCTCGAAGATCTCGCCCACGGGCGTCATCCGGACCGCCACGACCTCCGTCTGCAGGTCGGACACGAGGCGGGACAGGACCCCCGCGAGGCCGGACAGCTCCGAGCCGTCGTTCCGCACCAGGTCCGTCAGCCGATTCCGCGCGACGACCAGCTCGCCCACTTGCTTCATCATCGCGTCGAGCCGCTTGAGATCTACGCGGATCTGGCGACCCGCGACCACCGGGGCCTCGACCTCGAAGACGACGTCGGCGTCGAAGGCGACGGTTGCCACTTCGCCAGCTGAGCGAATGGCGGCCTCGATCCGATCCACCGGGGTGTCGGTGTTGAGCTGGAAGGTGAAGCGGCCGTCAAAGTCCTCCCGCTCGAACAACGCGGCGGCGGGGCGGAGTGCCGCGATCGTGCCCAACTCGGCGGCGCGGCGGAGCGCCAACTGCGCGCGGGCGCCGCGCATGGCGGCGCCGGAGCGGATGGCGACGCCGACCAGGCGGCTCGGAGCGGCCAAGGGGCTCGCCGATTTTCCGACGGGCGTGGCGGGCCGGGCCGCAGCCGGTCCCCGGTCGCCGGCAACTTCATCCAGCGCCTTGAGCAGATCCGCGCTCGGATGGCCCTTGCCCGACGCGGCGCCGCCGATGGCCTTCTCCAGGGCATCGACGCTGCGGAAGAGGAGCTGGATCAGGTCGGGCGTCGCGGGGCGGCCCGCGCGCACCGCGGCGAGCACGTTCTCCATCCGGTGGGCCAGGTCGGCGACGACGCCGTAGCCCATAGTCGCGGCCATGCCCTTGATGTTGTGGACGGCCCGGAAACAGCCGTTGACGGGCTCGGCGCTCCGGGGGTCACGTTCCCACTCCAACAGCAGCCGATTACAGGTACCGAGGTGTTCCCGGCTTTCGGAAAGGAAGAGCGCGACGTACTTCGGGTCGGCCATGGACGCCTCTAGCCGAGAACGCGCTGGACCGCTTCGAGGACGCGAGACGGCTGGAACGGCTTGACGACGAAATCCTTGGCGCCCGCCTGAATGGCTTCGACCACGAGCGCCTGCTGACCCATCGCGCTGCACATGAGGATCTTGGCGTCGGGATCCTGTTTGCAGATCTCCCGCACGGCCTCGATGCCACCCATGTCGGGCATGACGATGTCCATGGTGACCAGGTCGGGCCTGAGCTCGCGGTATTTCTGGACCGCTTGGAGTCCTGACTCCGCCTCGCCCACGATCTCGAAGCCGGCCTGATTGAGAATGTCGCTGATCATCGTGCGCATGAAGATCGCGTCATCGCAGACGAGCACCGTGTGACTCACTGCCCACCTCCGAGCGGTTCCGGATTAGCGCCGGCCATGGGGGCCAGCAGCGCATCGATGTCCAGCAGGATGTAGTGCCGACTGTCCCGGGTGGCGACGGCGCGAACGAGGGCCGGGTCTACGCCGGGCAACTCTTCGCGGGGCGACACGGAGCCGGGCGGGAACTCCACGAAGTCGAGCACCTGGCTGACCGCCAGGCCGAAGCGCCGGCCCGCGAAGTCGAGCACCAGGATCGCGCCCTCGTCGTCGGGGCGCATCGGACGGCCGAGGAGCGCGTGGCCGTCCGCCACCGTCAACAGCCCGCCGCGAACGTTGACCAATCCCTCCACGGCAAATGGCACGCCGGGAATGCGGGTGGCGGGAAGTCGGGCCAGCACCTCGCGGATGCGGGCCGCGGGGACTGCGCAAACCAGGTCGCCGACCCGAAAGACCACGGCCGGCAAAGCGTCGGCGTCACTCATGTCTATCGAAGAACAGAAGATAGGCGAGGGGGTCCGGGCGAGCAACGAGGTCGGCTCCCCCCGCCAGCGCGAGCGCGGCCCGAAGGTCCGACGGCCATTCCGACCGGAATTCCACGGGCTCCCCCGACACCGGGTGGCGAAACGCAAGCCAGGCAGCGTGCAATGCCTGTCGCGGCACTTCCCGTTCGACTGCTTCGGCCGCCCCGCGTCCCGACCCCGAGATCCGCCGGCTGCCCCCTCCCGTGTAGACCGGGTCGCCCACGACGGGATGACCGATGTGCTCCAGGTGCACCCGGATCTGGTGCGTGCGGCCGGTGTGCAGCTCGAGCCGCAGCAGCTCCGCGCTGTCGAAGCGGGCGACGACGTACGCGTCGGTTCGAGCGCTGCGCCCCTCGGGCACGATCGCCATGCGCTTGCGGTCGCGCGGATGCCGCGCGAGCGACTCGGTGATCACGGTGGGACTCTCAGCCAGGTGGCCCCAGGCGAGGGCGGCGTACGCGCGCTTGACCCGACGCGCGGCGAGCATGTGCCCCAGGCGCCGGTGAGCGACGTCGGTCTTGGCGACGAGCATCAGACCGGAGGTATCCCGGTCGAGCCGGTGGACGATGCCGGGTCGTCCCTCCGCGCCGCCCGCGAGCGTGGTGCCGCGCGCCACGAGCGCGTTGACCAGCGTGTCATCCCAGTGGCCCGGCGCCGGATGCACCACCAGTCCAGCGGGCTTGTCGATGACCGCGAGATGCTCGTCCTCCCAGACGATGCTGAGCGGGATCGCGGCCGGACGGAGTTGGCGGGGCGGCGCCGACGCGGGGAAGGTGACGGCGACGCGATCCCCACGGGCCAGCGTTCGAGACGCGCGGGCGACGGCATCGTTGATGGCGACGGCGCGATCGGCGACGAGACGCGCGGCTTGCGTGCGGGACAGTTGCAGCTGGTCGGCGAGAAACCGATCGAGACGCTCGGTGTGATCGGCGAGAACGCAGAACTCGAGCAGCGGGCTGGCGGGGCCGCCCGTCCGCTCGTCCATCAGGCCGCCGGAGCGGACTCGGCGCGCGCCCGGCGGTGATCCTCCCGCCAGAGCGCGATGGCGAGGGCGATGCCGCCGCAGCTGACGGCGATGTCCGCGACGTTGAACGTCGGCCAACGCAGCGATCCGACGCCGACGTCGAGAAAGTCCACGACCCCCCGTCCGCTACGGATGCGGTCGATGAGGTTCCCCGCCGCGCCACCCGCGACGAGGCCGAGGGCGAGCTGGCGGAATCGATCGCCGACCGAGGTCTGGACCGACATCCGATTGAGCACCAGCACCGCGACGATCGCCACGCCGAAGAAGACCCAACGGGAATACGGCCCCACGTGCAGGCCGAAGGCGGCGCCCCGGTTGTAGACCAGCCGCAGCTGGAACCAGTCGCCGATCACCGGCATGCCGGGGGTGAGCAGGAGCGTCGCCTCGGCGAGGAGCTTGGTCGCCAAGTCGAGCGCCACCACCACCAGCGCCGCGATCCAGAAGATCCGCCGGTCAGCGGCGCTTGCCATCCTCTTCCTTTTCCTTGCAGGTGATGCAGAGCCGCGCGTGGGGTAGCGCGTCCAGCCGCTCGAAGGTGATTTCGGCGCCACAGGTGTGGCAGTGACCGAATTTGTCGGGAGTCTTGTACAGCCGCCGGAGCGCCTCGTTCACATGCCAGAGATAGCGCCCCTCCTGCGAAGCGAACAGGAACTGCTTCTCTCGCTCCATGGCATCCGTGCCCTGGTCGGCCATGTGGAAGGAGTACGACGACAGGTCGCCGTCCGAGGACTGCAGCGAGGCGTTGAACGACTCGTCGTAGTACCCCAGCTCCTTCATGACGCGCGCCCGCTCTTCGAGCAAGCGCTTCTCCAGGTGCGACAACTGCTTCTTGTTCATGCGTACATCCGTTCAGTTGAGGTCAGACAGGTGTCCGATCCTGATATCGCCGCACCCCAAGCACGATTCTCCAACCATCGATCTCGAGCTCTTGGTCCCGATCCGCGGCGACGGAACCCGCATCGAGATCCAGGCGGCGCGCCAACGTCTCTTCCTCGATGAAGGCGACATGGGGCCGGAGCGCTTCGAGCGCCACGCGCTCGCCATCGATCCACAGGTGAATCCGCGTGGTGTATTCGTAACCCGCTTCTTTCCGCAGGCGCTGCACCCGGTTGACCACCTCGCGCGCGAATCCCTCGCTCTTGAGCGCGTCGTCGATCGCGGGGTCGAGCGCGACCACGTAGGGGCCGTCCGTCTTGACGATCCAGTCGCTCGTCACTTCCCGTTCGATCGCCAGGTCCTCCGGGAGATAGGTCACCGCTTCACCGTCCAGCTCGAGCGCCACGGACTCGCCGGCCTCGAGCGCGCGGAGCTGATCCTGCGTGAGCCGCGCCGCGGCCGCCGCGACGTCCGGCGTGCGCTTGCCGAACCGCTTGCCGAGGGTCCGGAAGTTGGGCCGTCCTCGAAGACGCACCAGGTCGGTGTCGGAGCGTACGACCTCCGCGGCCTTCACGTTCACCTCGAGCCGCAACAGCTCCAGCAGCTCGTCGAACGCCGCCCCGCGAGCGGTCGCCGGGACCGCGACCCGCATCCGCCGGAGCGGCTGCCGCACCCGGATGTTGGCGTCGTCGCGCGCGGCGCGGGCCAGCGAGGCCAGGCGGCGGATCGCGTCCATGGCGCGCTCCAAGGGCACGTCCCGTCGAGCCTGAGCCACGGGAAACCGCGCGAGGTGGACCGAAGTTCCGGCTAGCGCCCGGTGCAACCAGTCGGTCACGAAGGGGGCGGCCGGCGCCAAGAGCCGCGCGACCATGGTCAGGGCCTCGTGCAGGGTCGCCACCGCCGCCGCATCCGCCTCGTGATCCGGCGCCCAGAACCGCGCCCGGGACAGGCGGACATACCAGTTCGAGAGATCGTCCACCACGAAGTCCATCACAGCGCGGGTGCCGGCCGTGACGTCGTAGCCGCCCCAATGTCCCGTCACCGCCTCGATGGTCGCGTCGAGCCGGCTCAGGAGCCATCGGTCCATCTGGGTGCGCTCGGCGACAGGGGGCGCCTGCTCCGGCCGCCAGCCGCCCGCGTACAACGAGAAGAACCCGTAGGTGTTCCTGAGCGTGTTGAAGAACCCGCCCGCGACCTCGGGAATGGTCCGCCGATCGAACCGCTTCGGCAGCCAGACCTGACTGGAGGCAAGAAGGTAAACCCGGATCGTATCGGCGCCGAACTCCCGGATCATTTCCCAGGGGTCCACCACGTTGCCGCGGCTCTTGGACATCTTCTGGCCGTCGGGGTCCAACACCAGCTCGTTCACGATCACATGCTTGTACGCGGTTTGATCGAATACGGTGGTCGCGATGGCCAGCAGGCTGTAGAACCAGCCACGGGTCTGATCCACGCCCTCGCAGATGAAGTCGGCCGGGAAATGGGTCCGGAACTCGGCCTCATGCTCGAAGGGATAGTGCCACTGCGCGTACGGCATGGCGCCGGAATCGAACCAGGTGTCGATCACTTCCGGCGTGCGGCGCATCAGGCCGCCACAGTGACAAGCCCACACGTACTCGTCGATAAACGGCTTGTGGGGATCGAAGCCCGGGGCGATCGGCTTGCCCCACCGCTCCGCGAGATGCTTGAAGTCGCCGATCACCTCCACGTGGGACGAGTCGGCGTCGCAGACCCACACGGGCAGCGGCGTGCCCCAGTAGCGGTCGCGCGAAAGCGCCCAGTCCACGTTGTTCGCCAGCCACTCCCCGAACCGCCCCGCGCCCACCTCGGGCGGATGCCAGTCGACCTGCGCGTTGAGCGCGAGCATCCGGTCCTTGACGGCCGAGGTGCGCACGAACCACGAGTCACGGGCGTAGTAGATGAGCGGGCTCTGGCAGCGCCAGCAATGCGGGTACGTGTGCGTATACGGTTGCGACAGATGCCAGCGACCGTCCTGTTTGAGACGCTGAATGATGAGGTCGTTGGTCTCCCGCGCGGTGACCAGCTTGCCTTCGATCTCCGGCCAGGTGGTCCCGACGAACGTTCCGTCGGCCGCGACCGGACGCACCAGGGCGAGTCCGTGCTCCTGCCCCATGGCGTAGTCGTCCGCGCCGAAGGCGGGCGCCATGTGAACCAGGCCGGAGCCGTCGTCGGCCGTCACGAAGTCCCCGGCGACGACTACGTGCGACACCCGGTCGGCCGGGAGCGGCACGACCTCGAGCGGCCGCCGGTAGCGGAGTCCCACCAATTCGTGTCCCGTGAACGTTCGGAGCGGCGTGATCGCACGGAAGGGCACCGGGGCCTTGCGCGATCGGGTGGAGCGCCGGCCGGTCCCCACGCCGCCGGCGCCAGGCGCAATCTCCTCCAACCCGCTCGGGAGATCGGCCCGGGCGGTCGCCAGGATGATGGTCCGTCCATCCACCGGATACTCGGCGTACTCGAGCTCCGGGTTGACCGCGACGGCCACGTTAGAGAGCAGCGTCCAGGGGGTCGTCGTCCAGATGAGGAGCTGGCGGTTCGGATCGTCCTCGAGCGGGAACGTGACGTAGACCGAGTTGGTGGTCACCTGCTCGTACCCCAACGCCAGCTCGTGGCTCGAGAGCACCGTGCCGCAGCGGGGGCAGTACGGCAGCACCCGGTGCCCGCGGTACAGCAACTGCTTCTCGTGCAGCCGGCGCAGCAGCCACCACACGGTTTCGATGTACTCGTTACTGCACGTGATGTAGGGATGCTCGTAGTCCAACCAGTAGCCGATCCGGTCGGACAGACCTTCCCACTCCGCCTGGTACCTGAAGACGCTCTTGCGAGCACGCGAGTTGAACTCGGCGACGCCCAAGCGCTCGATGTCCTTCTTCCCGTTGATCCCCAGCTCCCGCTCGACCTCGATCTCCACCGGGAGGCCGTGAGTGTCCCACCCGGCGATCCGGGTGACGGACTTTCCTTGCATAGCCTGGAAACGGCAGATCAAATCCTTGATCGTGCGTGCGAAGACATGATGAATCCCGGGACGGCCATTCGCCGTTGGCGGTCCCTCGTAAAACACGTAGGGCGGCCCGTTCCGCGCGGCCTCGAGCGTGCGATGGAACAGGCGCTCGGCCTTCCACAGCTCGAGCTGCGTCTGCTCCAACTGGTCGGCGGAGAGTTCGGGCCAAACGGGAAAGGCCATGCGCTTACATCCGCTCCACGACGCGCTCGACCAGCCGCGTCAACGACGGCTCCGCCCGCCGCGCCGTCTCGATGATCCGCCCGATGTCGGCGGGCTCGAGCGCGTCGGGCAGGCATTGATCGGTGATGATCGATATCCCCAGGACCCGCATCCCCTCATGGTTGGCCACGATCACTTCCGGGACCGTCGACATGCCGACCACGTCGGCGCCGATCGTGCGGAGCATCCGATACTCGGCGCGGGTCTCGAGATTGGGGCCGGCCACCGCCACGTAGGTGCCCTCGCGCAGCGTGATGCCCAACTCGCGCCCGGCCGCACGGGCGAGTGCGCGAAGCTCCGGGGCGTACGGACTCGACATGTCGGGGAACCTCGGCCCCAGGCGATCGTCGTTCGGGCCGACCAGCGGATTGTCGCCCAGCAGATTGATGTGATCGGCCAGCAGCACGAGATCGCCGGCCTGCCACAACGGGTGCATGCCGCCGCAGGCGTTGGAGACGATAAGCGTGGACGCACCGAGCGCGTGAAGGACACGTACCGGGAACGTCACCTGCGCCAACGAGTACCCTTCGTACCGGTGGAAGCGCCCCTGCATCGCCACGACCGGCTTGCCGCCCAGGCGCCCAAGGAGGAGACGACCCGCGTGGGACTCGACGGTGGAGAGCGGGAAGCGGGGAATCGCCTCGTATGGGACCTCGGCCTCGACCGCGATCTCTTCGGCCAGGCCGCCGAGCCCAGTGCCCAGAATGATCCCCACCGTCGGGGTGACCGTCGTACGGGCGCGTACCGAGTCCACTGCCCGCTGGATGTCGTCGTACAACGCCGGCGTTGCGGTCAACGAGTCTCCCCTGCTCCCACTTCGATCTCCGACAGCGCGGCCGACCGATTCGGCGTGGCCCGCGCCGCGGCCTGCAGCCCTTCCACCTCGGCGAGCTGACGCTCCAGCAGGAGACGGAAGCTCGCGACGTATGCGTTGAATTGGCGAATGGCGTCGTCGGTGCGTTCGCGCACCAGCTGCTCCTCGAGCTTGGCCCGATCGACCGCCTTGGCACCTTCGGCGTGGGCCTCGCGCAGCACGATCGCGGCCTCCGCCTCCGCCTGCGTCTTCGTGTCCGCGCGCAGCTGCTGCGCCGCGACCAGCGCCTCGTTCAGCGCCCGTTCGCGCTCGCGATAGGCCCGCAACTGGTCCTGCGCGCTCTTGAGCCGTTCCTCCGCTTGGATACGAGCGCGGATGAGCCGGTCGATTTCCTCGGCGAGACGTTGCTTGAAGTCGTCCACCTGCGCGCGATCGTAGCCTCGGACAGCGCGGGCAAAGTCGTGCGTCCGCACGTCCTGTGGCGTGAGTTGAAAAGCGTCGTCGCTCATGCGCGTTCCCCGAAGAGCAAGGTCCCCAGCCGCACGATGGTCGCTCCTTCTTCCACGGCCACCCGGAAGTCTCCCGACATCCCCATCGACAGGTCGGGCAGCGAGTGCCCCGCCTGTGCTGCCTGATCGCGGAGCGTCCGCAGGAGGCGGAAGGCCCGGCGCTGCTCGTCCGCGTCGTCGGTGAGAGCCGCCATGGTCATCAGCCCGCGGAGGTCGAGCGACTCGAGCGCCCGAAGACCGTCGAGCAACGCCGGCAGCGCATCCGGCTCTGCGCCACCCTTCTGCGGCTCGCCGGAGCAGTTCACCTGCACCAGCACCGCTTGTCGCGCGCCAGGCGCCGCGCGACGCGTCAGCTCTTGCGCCAGGTCCAGCCGGTCTAGCGAATGGATGAGCGCGAAGCGGCCGACGGCGTGGCGGGCCTTGTTCCGCTGCAGCGAGCCGATCAGGTGCCAGTCGACCGCGACGTCCGGGAGCTGTTCCTGCTTGGCCAGCGCTTCCTGCACGCGATTTTCGCCCACCGCGCGGATGCCGGCAGCCACCGCCGAGCGGACCGCGTCGGGCCCGTGCGTCTTGGTCACCGCGACGATGGTCACCGGATGGCGCCACCCCCCGAGCGTCTGGTGCCGGGCGATCGCCTCACGCACTTGGGCGAGCCGGGCCGGAAGCTCCGGGAACGTCATAACCTTCAAAACTACACTGTCATTTGGTCAACTGTAGACCCTGCGTGAACTCAAGGGGTTAGCCGAGACGGGGGTGGACGCGAAGAGGCAGGATTACGACCATGTGCGGAGGGTTTGAAGCAGTGATAGAAGCACTGCCGCTAGGCGCCGGGGGGCTGTCCTTCCAAGTACCGTC
>DATHMJ010000293.1:0-3359 GCA_035487215.1 Gemmatimonadales bacterium | reverse complement strand
CATCACGCCGAAGCGGGTCATCGGCAGCCGGCGCTCGAGGGCGCTCAACGTCTGACCGTCGTGCTTGAACAGCGCATCCAGCAACCGGCGGCGGGTGGGATCGGCGAGGGCCTTGAACACATCGTCCATGGCAGACAGTATAGGTGACCAAATGGTCACCTGTCAAGAGTCGCCGAATCGACCCCTTAGGATCGGCCCGCTCGCGTCCGGCGCTTCCGCCTCCTACATCTATGACCCATGCAGAGTCCTCGGACCCGGCCTGCGGGCAACGGCGGCACCGTGCCGGCGACGGTAATGGGATCACCGGCCGCGCTTGGCTTCCGAGTGAAATCCGGCTGGGCGACGGCCGTACTCCTCCTGGGTCCTGCCGAATCCCCGAGCGTGGTGGAGGCCGGCAGGGTCGAGCTTTCCGACGCGTCCGTCCCTCACTCGCGCCAGCCACATCACGCGGCCACCGGCGTCGCGCAGACCGACCCGGCGGTGCTGGCCCATCTCACCGGCATCGTGGAGCAGTGCGCCCGCCGCTCCGTCGCACAGCTCGTCGAGCGTCATCGAGCGGCTGGACATCGGCTCATCGGCGCCGGCATCGTCGTGGGCAGCGATAGCCCACCCGACCGGATCGCCAATCCCCACATTCGAGCGCATGCCTCGGAAGGACGATTGTTTCGGACGGCGCTCGAGAGCGCCCTCACGAGCGCCGGCGTGAGCGGCCGCGTAGTCGTGGAACGAACGCTGTACGCAACGGCCGCGGCGACCCTTCATCGAGCCGAGCCCGCGCTGAAGCAGGCGGTGACCGCGATGGGGCGTGGACGCACGTCTAGCTGGCGCGCCGACGACAAGGCGGCGGCGCTTGCGGCCTGGTTGGTGTTGGCGGGTGGCGTGTCCATGGACAGGAGCTGATCGTGCCCGGACGTTCCCGTGACCTCGCAACGCGGCAATCCCCGTGACCGAGCCGTTCGGGTTCGGTGACGAACCCACGCTTCCCCCGCCGATAGACCGCGCGGGCGCCCTCCACTACCAGTGGGGCGCGAAGTGCGACGGATGGCACCTCGTACGCGGGGAGCATCTGAGCGTGATCGCGGAGCGGATGCCGCCCGGCACGGCCGAAACCCGGCATCGGCACAGCCAGGCGGAGCAATTCTTTTTCGTCTTGAGTGGCGAGTTGACGATCGAGCGGAACAGAACGGTCAGCGTGGTACCGGCTGGGGCCGGGCTCAGCGTGCCCCCGGGCGTGGCGCACGAGGTCCGGAACGCGGGCCGGGTGGCCGCGGAGTTTCTGGTCGTGTCGACACCGCCCAGCCATGGCGATCGGGAGGAAGTCCCGCGGGACCTAGGAGGTGATTCGGATGGACGCTGACGTACTGGTGGTGGGAGCCGGGCCGACCGGGCTCATGCTGGCCAACCAGCTCGCGCGGCAGGGCGTGCGGGTGTCGATCATCGACCGCCATTCCGGGCCGGCAGTGCAAACGCGGGCGTTGGGCGTGCAGGCGCGAACCCTCGAGATCTACGCCCACCTCGGCATCGTCGAGTCCGCCCTTGCGCTCGGGAAGCGGGCCACCGGCGCCGACATGTGGGCGCTGGGAGTTCGTAGGGCGCGCGTTCCGTTCGGCGATATCGGACGGGGTCTGACTCCGTATCCCTTCGTCCTGATCTTAGGCCAAGACGACAACGAGCGCCTGCTGGGCGAGTCGCTTCAGAAGCGCGGCGTCACGATCGGGTGGAACACCGAGCTGGTCGGATTGACCCAGGAATCCGATCGAGTCGTCGCCACCCTCAAGCAGTCGGATGGAACCACCCGCACGTTCAGCACCGCCTGGGTAGGCGGCTGTGATGGCGCGCGCAGCGCCGTGCGCGAGTTGAACGGTATCGCGTTCGTCGGCGAGCCCTACGAGCAGGTGTTCTTCGTCGCCGATACGCAGATGACTGGACCCATGGTACCCGAGGAGGTCAACGTCTACCTCTGGCCCCAGGGATTCCACCTGTTCTTTCCCATGCGCGGGGCCGATCACTGGCGATTGGTCGGAATCGTGCCGCCCGAGCTCCGCGGGCGGGACGATCTGACGCTGGATGACGTAGTGTCCTCGATCCGGAAGGAGGCCGGCGCCGGGCTTGTCTTCCAGAGCTGCAGCTGGTTCTCCACGTACCGTATCCATCACCGCCGAGCCGAACGGTTTCGCGACCGGCGCTGCTTCGTGTTGGGCGATGCGGCGCACATCCACAGCCCGGTGGGAGCGCAGGGCATGAACACGGGCCTGCAGGACGCCTACAATCTGGCCTGGAAGTTGGGGCTGGTCGTGTCAGGCGCGGCGGGCGTGGGGTTGCTCGACTCTTACGCCATCGAGCGGCTGCCGGTCGCGAGCCGGCTCTTGAGCACGACGGATCGGCTGTTCGCGTTCGTCGTCTCCCGCGGCAAGCTGGCCGGGCTGCTCCGCACGCGGATGCTGCCGAAGATGCTGGCCTTTGCGATGAGCCTGGAGCGCATTCGGCACATCGCGTTTCGCACGATCTCGCAGACCGGTATCGCCTACCGAGGGAGCCCGCTGTCGGAGACATTGACCGGCCTCCCGAGCACCGCGCCTCGCGCAGGCGATCGGTTTCCCTGGCTCAAGCTCTCAACCGGCGGTGCCGCCGAGGATATCTTCGCGACGCTGGACGACACTCGATTCACGCTGATCCTCATGGGGCAAGCCCCACCCGCGAATGTGCCGAGCTTCGGCGGTCGGCTCGTGACGCTGGTGGTGCCGAACGATCCGGCGAATGCCGTCGAGCTCGGGAGGGCCCACATTCCGCTGCCCGCGTTTTATCTGGTCCGTCCCGACGGACACATCGGGCTCTGCGGAACGCGCTTCGATTCGGCCGCATTGGCGCGCTACCTGTCGGAGCGGTTGAGTCTCAGGGCCAATAGTCCCTGAACCTCAGGTTTTCGGCTTGTCCTTGTCCTCGAAGCCCCACGACTGCCGCGGGATCCCGCTGGAGAGGGACAAGCGCCAACGAAAGCGCAGGCCTTCGCCGGCGCCGCTGCTTGGATCGCCCGCCTCCGGCGTCAGCTCGAGAATCTCGGCATGCTGGCCCGACAGGCGTCGAATGAGGGCTTGCTGCTCGGGGGTGAGAGGGACCTGAATCGGTCGCGGCTCGTCGCTCATGTTTGCTCCGGGAGGTTCGCTGTGCGGGATCCGTGAACGTGCCGAGGGCCGGACATGATGGCAAGGAGATCGCCCGTTTTGTGAACCGATCGTTACGTGGCGGCGATTCGGAATCGAACCAACGTTTGAGTCAACGCCGGCTCGCCGGCGGAACGATGCCGTTCATCCGGAGATACTCCACCATCTGCCCGTAGTGGTCGTACGAGTGGATCAGCG
>DATHMJ010000292.1:0-2847 GCA_035487215.1 Gemmatimonadales bacterium | reverse complement strand
CTGGGCCCGTTGTAGAGCAGCGCGACCAGCAGTACGCCGTCCTTGCGGCCCAGATAGCCCACCACATTCGCAACCTGCGCCAACGTTCCCGTCTTGGCTCGCACCACCCCCGCACCGGGGAACCCTGAGGCGAGGCGATGGAGCGTTCCGGTGCCGTTGGCGGGTAGCAGCATCGGGAAGTTGCGTCCCTCGATCGTGGTCGGAAACTTCGCGAGATAGTCGATGAACGTTCGGGCGGTGGCCCGGTCCTGATACGAGAGGCCGCTTCCGTCCACCAGCTCGATCCCGTCGGCGCGGCCGGTGACGTCCGCGACGTGTTGGGTGAGCTGTGTGGCCGGCGTCTCACGGCCACCGGCCCACTGCAGTAGCAGCTCCGCGCCGAAATTGAGGCTTCGGCGGTTGATCTCGCTCGCGAGAGAGTCGAGCGGGGGCGACGATACCTCGGCCAGCACTCGCGGCGCGGCGCTGGGCGGCGCACCGATGAACGGCGCCGGATTCCAGACGATGCCGGCCTTTTCGAGCGCATACATCCACGCGGCATTCAGGACGACCTTCGGGTCGGGGGCCACCGCCGCAACGCCGCGCGCTCTGGCGCGAACGCCGATCGCGCCCACCAAGGTCCAGCCGCCGTCGCCCCGCGGGCGGAGCCTGAGGCTCGCTCGCCGGCCCGCGCTGGTTACGGCCCGCACGGTGATCAGCGATGCGATGCCGCCCGGCGACTGGTCCACCACCCGCGGACGAGCGCCCGGCCTGGCGCCCGGCTGCACCGCGACCCAGATGAGATTCTCGTTCAGCGTGACCGGCCCAATCACGGGAGCGAAGAGTCGACCGAAATGATGCCGAGACCAGACGGCAGGGTAGGCGTCGTTGGCGACGCCGTCGGCGCTCTGCACGTTGAGGGGTCCGGTAAGCTTGCGGATGCCGGCGCTCGCCAGTTGGAGGGCGAGGTCGTGCAGCGTGGGTCCAGCGCCCACGCCTCGCTCGAACGACGGATCTCCGTTCAGCTCGAGACCCCAGCTTCCGATCCACTCTCCGGTAGCCGGATCGACCGATCCAGCGCCGACCACGCGGGTGGGCCGTCGCGCCGTGCCGCCGAGCACCGAGCGGGCGAATCCGGTGGTGAAGACCTTGACGGTGGACGCTGGGATGAGAGCATCGTCGGGGTTGATGCTCCAGAGGAGGGTCCCGCTCTGATCGGCGACCGCGATGCCCCAATGTCCCCGCGCCGCGCGGGACACAGCGCGGTACCAGGATCCCATGGTCTGATCGATCCACTGTTGGTCAGGTGCCTGACCGGCAGCGGGGACGATGTGGAGCCCCAGCAACAGGAGGCTCAGGCCAACCGGATAACGCGTTGCGAACATTGGCGCTCGACTACCTCAGCATCATTTTCGCGATCGTTTGGAGCTGCATGTTGCTGGTGCCCTCATAAATCGTGCCGATCTTTGCGTCCCGATAGTACTTCTCTGCGGGGTACTCCTTTGAGTAGCCATAGCCGCCGAATAGCTCGAGACACCTTGAGGTAATGCGGTCGGCAACCTGCGAGCTGAAGAGCTTGGCCATCGCAGCTTCCCGGGCGAACGCGCGACCGGCGTCCTTGAGACGGGCGGCATTGTACACCATGAGCCGGGCTGCCTCGAGCTCCGTAGCCATCTGTCCGAGCTGAAACTGGATGCCCTGAAACTCGGCGATCGCCTTGCCGAACTGCTTGCGTTCCTTCACGTAGTTCGTCGCGGCCTCCAGGGCTCCCGTGGCCACGCCGATCATCTGCGCGCCGATCCCGATCCGCCCTTCATTCAGCGTCTCGATGGCGATCTTGTATCCCTGCCCGACCGGACCCAGCACATTCGCATCCGGCACGCGGCAGTTTTCTAGGATGAGCTCCGTGGTGCTCGACGCGCGGATCCCCAGCTTGTTTTCCTTCTTGCCCACCGCGAACCCCGGAAAGTCACGCTCGACGAGAAAACCGGTGATCCCCTTATAACCCTTGGCAAAGTCGGTGTTCGCAAAGACGACGAACAATCCGGCTTCCGCGCCGTTTGTGATCCAGAACTTGCGCCCGGTCAGCGCCCAGCCCCCTTCTACCTTGTCCGCCTTGGTCTCCAATGCGAACGCGTCACTCCCGCTCGCCGGCTCGGACAGGGCGAACGCACCGAGCATGTCGGTGTTGAGTCGCGGGAAATACCGCGCTTTCTGCTCGGTGGTGCCCCAACGACCGAGCGCGTTATTGACGAGCGTGTTGTGCACGTCCACATATATCGCGGCCGACGCGTCCACCCGCGCGAGCTCTTCGATGGCCAGCGTGGCCATGAAGATGCTCCCGCCGGCCCCGCCGGCCGTCTCCGGGATCTCGATCCCCATCAGGCCGAGCTCGAAGAAGCGCGGGAGCAGCTCGCGACGAAACTGAGCGGCCTCGTCCATCGCGCTCACGTGCGGGGCGATCTCGGTCTCGGCAAATTCCCGGACCGTGCTCCGGAATAGCTCCTCTTCCTCGGACAGAACGGTTAGCGCCGGCGGGGCGGCGGTGGTGGCGTGAGACATGGCCGTACTCGCTTGTGGAAGTGACGTGTCTGGAAGAAGATACCGGTGCCCGGAGGGGCGTTCAATGCGTCACTTTGACAGCGCTCTGCCCACGAGCTAACCTGAGCCTCCCATGACGATCCCATTGACACGGCTTTTCTCCTGCGCAGCAATGGCGCTGAGCCTGCTGGCCGGCGTCGCCGCCGCGCAGACGCCCAGCCTCTCCCCGGAAACGCAGGCGTTCGTCAAGGTCAACGCCGCGACGACTGCCCTGATACACGCACGGGTGATCGACGGTACCGGCGCTACGCCCCGGACCAATCAGAC
>DATHMJ010000291.1:0-2251 GCA_035487215.1 Gemmatimonadales bacterium | reverse complement strand
ACCGGCATCGGACAGCAGGGCACGGATCGTCGATTCGACGCGGGCGTGGCTCTCGCGGATCGCATCGATGGTCGCGCGCCAGGGCATCCGCAGGAGCTCGCGTACGCCGAGCAGCGGGGCTGGCATGCCGGCGGCGAGTCGGGCGGCGACGCCGAGGAGCGTGGCCACGGTGATGAAGATCAGGGCGATCGACGCCGGGTTCGCGGTGACGGCTGCGCCGACGCCGAGGATGACGGCGGCGCCGATCGTGACGTCGAACGCGCGGCGGTTGGCGCCGAGTCTGGGGCGGGCGAAGACCGCGAGCTCGGTCGTGACCAGGATCGTCCAGAGCGCCCAATTGAGGCCGGGGCGGGCATCGAAGCAGATGGCAGCGCCGAGCAGGCCGGCCGCGGCGGCGGAGCCGCATAGTTCGAGACGTAGTGTACTTTGTCGCATAAAGGTGAACTACAATACAGCTCCCTTCGGGAGGCTGTCAAGTACTTTGTGTGGCAAAGTATATCGACTACGGCAACGCTTCTAACCAGGCGTCGGGGCTCACGCGTTCGCCCACGTAGAACGGACCGAACTCGGCGTACCGTGCGCTGACCTCGTCGAACCGCATGTCGGTCACGAGCTTCTTGATGTCGAGCGCGTCGCGCGCGAAGAGGGTGACGCCCCACTCCCACGCATCGAGGCCAATGGCACCGGTAATGATTTGCTGCACGCGCCCGGCGTATTGCCGGCCCGTGGCGCCGTGCGCCTGCATCAGCCGGCTCCGCTCATCGAGCGGGAGCTCGTACCAGTTCTCGCCCGGGTGTCGTTTCTTGGACATCGGATAGAAGCACACGACCGGCATGTCCGCTGGGAGCTCGGGATAGAGCCGACGCTGGACGTGCGGGCTCGCCCGCTCCTGCGCCACGCGTGTTTGGATACCCTGCCGATAGTCAGCACCGGATTCGGCCGCCGCCTTGGCCGAAAGCGCGTACAGGCCGGCTTCGGTCACGCTCAGGAACGAGTAGACCAACGACAGGTGATCGAACAGTGGCTCGCAGGCGAGCCGGCGCTGCACCGCTCGGAGCGCGCCGAGTGTGGGCCGGAAGTGCACGAGCATGAGATCGGCGTTGGAGCCCGTGACATCGACCACGGTGCTCCACCCTGCCCCATCGGACGGTGTGGCCACCTCCGATAGCGCGCTCGCCGCGCCGGCATCCTGCGCCGCGCGGTCGGCCGGACTGCGGGCGCGCATGGCGGCCTGGTCGATCCGAAACAGCTGATGGAGGGTATACCAACCTTCAACCGTCTCCGGCGGGTACGCGGGGTTGGCAGTCTGTTCTATACGCGTCATCTGGCGTCCGGAGCAAAGAACAAACAGATTCGAGACATGCGGATATTCTGGCTGGCAGCGGTCGCGGTAACCGTAGCGGCGCTGGGCTGCGCCTCGCTTCATAAGAAAGGTAATGACGACGACAGGCCGCACCCGGTCGAAGTCGAGATCACGAACAATCTCGCCGTGCCGACCGAAGTGACGGTTTTCGTCGTGCAGACCGGCGGCGGCACGCGACAGATGCTCGGCACCGTGCCGGGGACAGAGGTGAAGAGTTTCACCTTTACCCCGATCACGCTCAGCCAAGAGTATCGGTTGGTCGCCGAGCGGGCGCTGGAGCGGCCCGTCTTCTCGCAGCCATTCCGCATCGGGTCGCCCGAGACGGGGCTGCTCGAGTGGTCGCTGCTCGAGAACATCATCGCGTTCCGGGACCTCCCGGAGGATTCCATTCCCGCGGCAAAACCCTAGGGGGGTCTGGGGGGCGTAGTCGGAGTTACGCCCCGGCGGAGCGAAGCGGAGCATGACCCGGGCGGGGATCGAACCCGCGACCTACGGATTAACGTACCACTTCGGCTTTCGCCGCCCTTGGGTGCGGTAGCTGAGCGCCCAAGGTTCGTGGTCTGGACTGTCCCTTTGCCTTCACCGCACGATGTGCAGTGGTCAGGCACCCGCCGTCCAGTCTCTACACCTTCCGCAAGAGCGGCTTGGCTCGGGGTTGGCAACTCAGCGTTCCCCGACTTTGACGGGATTCACACGCGGCATTTCTGACGCGGTGCTCCATAAAAAAAGTCCGTTGCTCTACCAACTGAGCTACCGGGTCCAGAGGCGCAAGGTATTGGGCCGCAGGCACGGAGACCAGTGGGGCGGTTCGATCGTCTCTACCGTAAGGTGAATAGGGCGATCGAGGCGTTCGAGCGAGAGTTCGCGCCGTGGGCGCTGAAGCTGCCG
>DATHMJ010000290.1:0-2689 GCA_035487215.1 Gemmatimonadales bacterium | reverse complement strand
TTGCTCACACGCTGCCGAGGAGCTTCGACGCGATCCTGACCAATCCGCCGTTCGCGCCGGTTGGACCCTGCGCCGAGGACGTGAGCGATGGGTTCGAGTCGCTGCGCGCGGCGGGCAACCCGGCCGGCCTGAACATGATGTGGCCGTTCTGGGAGCTTGCGTCGAACGCGGTCAGCGACGGCGGGAGGGTCGGGATCGTGCTTCCTCTCTCATCCGCATATCTCCGCGGAAGCGCTCCGCGGGCGGCCCGCAGCGCCGTGTTCAAGAGGGGGAAGTGGGAGATGCGGTTCTTCGACCGCGCTCCGGACGCGCTGTTCGGCGACGACGTCAAGCAACGAGTCGCCCTCGCCATCAGGCGCCCCGGGCCTGCCGGGCTCTTGCGCACCACTGCCATGCGTCGCTGGTCCTCCGACCGTCGAGCCGCTGTGCTGGGGGCGGGGGGCGACGACGGCATAGATCTCCCTGCCCGAGCCGAGCTTGTCGTGAAGATCGGCTCCGAGGGAGAGCGCCGAGCAATCGAGCGCCTCCACTCGCTCGGCGCAACGCTCGCAGACGCGGCGAGCGACATACGGATGTCCTCGGCGGCGGGGCTGACTCGGGGCGAGCAGGCCATAGCGATCGCCCCAACCGCCTACAACTGGGTGGGAGCGTACCGCGACACGCTCGTGGCGAGCAGGGCGCGCCGTGCCGTCGCGGGTAAGCTGCTCGAGCTGGTGTTTGCCGACCGGACGTTGGCGGACGCTGCCTACGCGACGCTCGCCTCACACGTCTTCCTGTGGTGGTGGCGAGCCACGGGCGACCTGTTCCACATCTCCCGCTCCACGCTGACGAGGGCACCGTTCCCCCTTCAGCTCTGCGACGGCCCGCGGCTGGAGGGCCTGGCAGCTGCCGGAAGGGACTGCTGGCGCGCGGCTCGGAGCGCACCCGTGAGGTCCGTCAACAGGGGGATCGTCACGGTCGCCTATGCCCCAGCCGCCGACCACGAGACGCTGGAGGCGGTCGACGACGAAGTGGGACGCGCGTTCGGGCTCGACCAGGAGTTCGTCCGGTTCGTACGCAATGATGCCGGTCGTCTGCGCGGCGCTGGAAGGGGAGCTTGATCGCACCACACCACGCGCGACTCACTCCATGGCCCACACGACAGCCTCCACGACACATACGCCGCCGACAAGCGAGCAAAAGCAAGCCAGCCGCCTCACCAAGGAGGAGTGGCGGGAGTACACGAAGACGGTCTGGTCGATCGCCAACACCAGCGATCCGGAACATCCGGCCGTCTTTCCCCCGGAGATCCCGTATCGGCTGATCAAGATGTTCAGCTTTGTCGGCGATCGCGTTCTCGATCCGTTCGCGGGAACCGGGACGACATGTCACGAGGCGCTGGCGCTCGACCGGCGTGCCGTCGCCGTCGAGCAGAACCCCGAGTTCGCAGAGCGGATCGAAGCGGGGCACCAGAGGTTCGTCGACGATGGGGACCTGGCCGTTCACCATGGAGACTGCCGCGACATGAGCTTCCTCGAGGAGGACAGCATCGGGCTCATCGTGACGTCGCCTCCCTATTGGAACAAGGCCGATTACGGTGGAAACGGGTGCAACCTCGGCAACCTCGCCGGCTACCAGGAGTTTCTGCGCGGGATGGAGCCCGTGCTGGAGGAATGCGTGCGCGTGCTCGCGCCGGGACGCAAGCTGGCGCTTGTGACCGCGAATGTCAACCAGTTCACCGACCACGGCCTGCTGAGCTTCCCGCTGGCAGCCGACATGCTCACGCTGCTGCGCGCGAGCGGGCTGGTGATCGTGGGGGAGGTCATTTGGAACAAGGACGGGACGGGCGGGCGCTGGGGCTCCTCAGGCGCTCAACGTCCGATCTTCGGGAGCTACCCGTTCCCGCCCAACCTGCTGTTCAAGACGGTGCATGAGCACATCCTGATCGTTGCAAAGCCGCCTGCCAAGATGGTGCGCAACCCGCGAGCATTGCCCTATGAGGCACTCATGGCTTGAGCCTGATTGACGCCCGAGCCGCGGTCGGGGTGGACTACAGCGGGCAGCCGGGCCAGAGGGCCGCGAGAGACGCGTAGGGAACGATGACTCGTCGTGTCCCTTCCACGTATTGGCCGGTCGGCGCCATACTCTGGTTGAGCGCGTCGAGAGCCGTGTACTCGGCGTCCTGCGGGTACAGGACCGCATAGCGAAACGGGCTCGGACGTCGGTCGACGACCACGAGCAGCAGTCGCGTGTGGCCCGGGTCAGGACGTCCGTCTGGCTCGGGAAACTCGAGGCGCCGGTTTCCACCGATGCCGATTACCAGCGGGTTGGACATGACGGGCAGGCGTGCCCCTGAGCGGGTGATGCCTTCGCGAGGGACCGGGGTGCCGGAGGTGGAGATGCCGAAGAAGCCTTGGAGGATGTCGCTGTTGAGCTCCCACTGCGGCCAGCGGCGCCGGTTGCCAAAGGAGAGTCGTGCGATCAGCGCGTTGAGACCCGGGACCGATGGGCCGGCGGCCGAGCGCGGGCCGGCGGCGGGTGGCGGCGGCCCCGTCAACGGGGGAGGCGTGGGCACTCGCCTCCTGGGCCGGCCCGAGCCGCGGGCCTTCGAGCGGGCGCGCGCCGATGGTGAGCCGGTCGGCTTGGCCCCCGCTACCGCCAACTCTCGGGGGATGCGGCCGGCACGCGAGAGCGTGGCGAGACGGGAGGG
>DATHMJ010000289.1:0-3465 GCA_035487215.1 Gemmatimonadales bacterium | reverse complement strand
CACGCCCGCCCGGCGATAGCGTTCGATCGTGTCCAGGCACTCCTGCTTCTGCCCGATCATGACCTGGCGGCGCGCCTGCTCGGGCGTCTTCTGCCGCATGGACGCCATCAGCCGGCACACGAACTCCTCGCGCTCGGGGTTGGCCCGGTAGCAGAGGGGCATGAGGACGGTCTTCTCGATGCGCGTCGGGTCACGCCGGACGCGCTCGCCGTGGCGCGTGATCACCTCGATCAGCGCCCGCATGTCGTCCGCGTCCGCACTGGCGTTCCACATGTCGGCATGCTGGGCCACCAGGCGGAGCAGCACCTTCTGCCCCGTGCCACCGATCATGATGGGAGGGTGGGGCTGCTGCACCGGCCGGGGGAGCCCGATCGCGTCGGTCACGTGGTAGTGCTTGCCGTGCACCGTGGTCCGCGGCTCGGTCAGCATGCCGCGGATGATCTGGAGGGCCTCGCCGAGCGCCTCGAGGCGGCCCGGCACGGTCTTGAAGTCGATGCCGAAGTCCTTGTGCTCGCGCTCGAACCAGCCGGCGCCGATGCCGAGGTTGAAGCGGCCGCCGCTCACGTGATCGAGGGTGGCCGCCATCTTGGCGGTGAGGCAGGGATGGCGGTAGGTGTTGCCGCTCACCATGGTGCCGATGCGTGCCCGCCGGGTGGCCTGCGCCAGGGCCGCGAGCGTTGTCCAGCCCTCCAGGCACGGCCCCTCGGGGTCGACGAAGATCGGGTAGAAATGGTCGAAGTTCCAGAGCGAGTCGTAGCCCCAGGCGTCGACCTTCTGCCAGAACGGGAGGAGCGTTCCCCAGTCGACGCCCTGCTGCCCGGTCTGGATGCCGAAGCGGATCGGATGGGTCGCCATGCCGTCCCATATACCGACTCGGCCCGCGGCGGGAAGCGGGGTGGCGCGAGATGCCTCGGCGGGCTGTTCCTCCTCGCGCTGTTCGGGCTCGCATCCGCGACCGCCCGCGGCGAGGAGCTGCGTCTCGCGAACGACGACCGCGTGCTCGTGCTGGCGCCCCATCCCGACGACGAGGTGCTCGCCTGCGGCGGCGTGATCCAGCGCGCGCGCAAGATGAGTCTGCCGGTGCGCGTCGTCTTCCTGACCTACGGCGACAGCAACGAGTGGTCGTTCGCCGTCTACCGCAAGCACCCGGTCGTCGTGCCGCGCGCGGTGCGCGCGATGGGGCTCGTGCGCCACGACGAGGCGGTCGCGGCCGACCGGATACTCGGCCTCGGCGCGGATCGGCTCGCGTTCCTCGGCTACCCCGACTCCGGGACCTTCGAGGTCTGGACCGAGCACTGGGGCGACCGGCCGCCGCTGCGGAGCCCGCTGACGCGTGTGACCACCGTGCCCTACGCCAGCGCCTACCGGCCGGGCGCGCCGTACAAGGGAGAGGAGATCCTGCGCGATCTGACCGCGCTGGTGCGCGATTTCCGCCCCACCAAGATCTTCGTCTCGCATCCCGCGGACCACCACCCGGATCATCGTGCGCTCTACCTGTTCACGCGCGTCGTCCTCTGGAACCTCGAGAACGAGCTGACGCCCTCGCTCCTGCCGTACCTCGTTCACTACCGGGGCTGGCCGGCGCGGCGCGGGCTCCACGACACGGAGGCTCTCGTCCCGCCGCCGCTGGCGCCCCCGGTGGCATGGACCTCGCTCGCTGTGCCGCCGTCGGCGCGCGCGCGCAAGCGCACGGCGCTGCAGGCGCACGCGACGCAATTCCGCTACAGTCGGGACTACCTGCTCTCGTTCGTGCGGACGAACGAGCTGTTCGGCGACTTCCCGGCGCTCGAGATCGACGGCGGGACGACGCCGGCTGGCGCCGTCCGCTCGGAGCCGCCGGAGGAGCTCACGCCGGCCCAGCGTGCCACCTTCGTCGGTGTCGAATGGCGCTCCGTGCGGCTCGACGGGGACGCGCTGGTCGTGTCCACCGTGCTCTCGCGTCCGCTGGCCGAGGCGGTGGAGGCCTCGTTCTATCTCTTCGGCTACCGGGGCGATCGTCCGTTCGAGCGCATGCCCAAGCTGCGCGTCGAGGTCGGCATGCTGGGGCACCGCGTGCTCGATCAGGACCGCCACCTGGACGGGGCCACGGTGCAGGTCACGCGCGAGCCACGCGCCATCGCCGTGCGCGTACCGCTCGAGGCGCTCGGCCGGCCGGAGCGGGCGTTCGTCAGCGCGCGGACCTCCGTCGCCGAGGTGCCGCTCGACTGGACGTCGTGGAGGGTGCTGGAGGTGGGGGGGCGGTGACGGGGTGGGCGAGTGCGGGGGCCGTCCCGCGCGATTTGGGTGCCCGGGGGTCGAATGCTTTGGGCGGCGGTGGGCGAGGGCGTGCGGCGCGCGGCTCACGCCCAAATCGCGCGGGACGGCCCCCGCACTCGCTTGCGCGTCGTACCCGCCGCCCCACCCTGGCTTGACTCGGCGGGGAGGGTGCCCGATGGAAGGTGGATGGTGACCGATCCTGCTTACCGCGCGGCTGACCCGGAGGATTTCCCTGCGATGATCGAGCCGGGGCGCTATGCGGAGCGCTCGGCGGACTTCGAGGAGATCATCGCGCGGACGGAGGAGCACTTCTGGAATCCGGAGGATCCCGACTACGTCGACTTCGCGACGCCGTTCGCGACCGCCTCGGAGACCATCGTGCCCACGTGGTTCGTGCTCGAGAGCAACACCGCGGTGTGGGACCGGCTGGACGAAGGGCAGCGCATCCGACTCACCAACGAGAGTGCGCGCTGGAGCCTCTCCAACATCCTGCACGGCGAGCAGGGGGCACTCAGCCTCTCGGCCAGCCTGTGCGACATCTTCCTCGATCCCGGGGCGCAGGAGTACGCGGCCAACCAGGCGCGCGAGGAGGCGCGGCACGTGCACGCCTTCACGCGCTACATGGCCGCGCGCTTCGGAGGCGCCGTCTTCCCGGTCGGCGATACCGTCGGCGACCTGCTGAAGGAGCTGGTCGCCACGCCCGTCGTCTACAAGAAGATCGTCGGCATGCAGATGCTGGTGGAGGGGGTCGCGATGGGTGCCTTCACCACGCTCTACAAGATCGCCCAGGACCCGTTGCTCCGCCGCGTCTGCCAGCTGGTCATGACCGACGAGGCCTTCCACCACAAGTTCGGGAAGATATGGGCGCACGCCACCGTGCCCGCGCTCGGCGAGGGGGAGCGGAACGACGTCGAGGACTGGGCGCTCGAGTGCTTCAACACGCTCCTCTTCAACCTGGTGAACCCCGAGCAGAAGCGGCTCATCTACCCGCAGTTCGGCCTCGACTGGGAGTGGGTGCGCGACGCCGTTGTCGAGGCACGTTCGGACTCGCACCGCCGCGTGCTCATGCAGCGCGGGAGCAACGTCTTCCGGACGCTCATCAAGACGCTGCTCAAGGCCGGCATCGTCACCGAGCGCACGCGCGGGTCCTACGCGATGTGGGTCGACCTGGACGAGCTCGCCGCCGAGGGCGACCGGATGGTCGGCGAC
>DATHMJ010000288.1:0-7387 GCA_035487215.1 Gemmatimonadales bacterium | reverse complement strand
CAGTCACCGAATCAAGACGCCGTACGTCGCGGCCGAGGTTCTGCACCAGGCCCAGGTGACCGACGCCCGGATGCTCCTGCTGAGTGTGGGTCAGATGGAGGGGGTGACCTCGTTCGACCCGATCGTCGCACCGGAAGGCTTGATCGGCGTCATCTGGAATGCGGGACGCAGCACCAGTGTCGCGATGACCTGGGCCCACCCCGAGTTCCGCGTCAGCGCATTCACGGCCAACGGGAGTGCGTACGGCATCGTGGCCGCTTCGCCCAACGCCACGGGCAGCGATGCGTTTCTCGAGTTTCGCGGGGTACCGTACCGGGATTCGGTCATGCCCGGGACCGTGGTGCTTTCCTCGGGGCTCGGCGGCGTGTACCCGAAGGGCATCCCGATCGGAACGGTCATGGGGGTGATTCGGGAAGAGGCGGGCTGGGCTCGAGTGTATCGCGTGCGGCCGGCCGCCAATCCCGCGTCGACCGGACACGTGCTGGTGCTGACCGGGCGCCGAGTCGCGTCGGTAGCCGACGCGTATCCGTCGGACACCCTCGAGCCGACGCCGCGCGACTCGCTCAAGACCGAGCCGCGGCCGCGCGAAGCGCCGCCCAAGGGCCCGCCAGCGGGCCCTCCGCGGGTCACCGCCCCCACCCCGGCCCCGGCCGTCCGGCCCAAGCCCGATTCCGCGGCACGGGCCAGACTCGACTCGACGGCGCGGCTCAAGCGTGATTCGATCGCGCGGGTCAAGCGGGACTCGGTCGCGCGGGTCAAGCGGGACTCGATCGCGCGGGTCAAGCGGGACTCGGCCGCGCAGCCCAAGCCGGACTCCACGCCGTGACCTCCACTCGCAGCAGCCGCGTCCAGCTGGCCGCCGTGCTGATCACGCTCGTGCTGCTGCACTTCTACGTACGTCCACGGCTGTTCGACGCCCGACTGGCTCCCGACTTTCTTCTCTTCGGTCTGGTGATCTTCGCCATGCGGAGCGGGCCGGGAGCGGGGGCGGTCGCGGGCTTCCTGGTGGGCTTGGCCGCGGATTCGCTGTCGCCCGCGCGGTTCGGTGCGGCGACCCTCGCCGACACGATCGTCGGCTACGCAGCGGCTTGGGGCCGAGCGGTGTTCTTCGCCGACAACCTCCTGGTGAACGCGGGATTCGTGGCCGTGGGTCTTTGGCTCCGGGATCTGATCCTCCTGCTCGCGAGCGGAACGGCCCAGGGACAGCTGTTGCTCGAGCTGGGCGTGTATAGTCCCCTTCAGGCACTCAGCACGGCCGCCGCGGGGGCGATCGTGCTGTACGCCTTCCGCCAATGGTTCGCCGTGAGGCTCGACGGGTGACGGGCTTTGATTCCTACCGCGTAGGCGAACGGGCCCAAGTCGCCCGCTGGATCATCTCGTGCGCCTTTCTGGTGCTGCTGGGCGCGTTCTTCCGAACGCAGATCATCCAGCACGAGAAGTTCCAGCTCAAGGCCGAGACCAACCGGCTCCGCCCGATCCCGCTCACGCCGCCTCGCGGGGCGATCTACGACTACCGCGGCCGGATCATCGCGGAGAACGTGCCCGGGTACTCGGTGAAGCTGCTGGCGCCGTCGAGCGACTCGCTACGAGCCGTGCTGGCCCGGGTGGGTCGCGTGGTTCCGCTCGACAGCGCCGACATCTCCGAAGTGCTGCGCCGGTTTCAGACCGCGCGGTACCAGCCGGTGGTTGTCTTCGGGGACGCGACGTTCGAGACGGTGTCGAAGCTCGAGGAGCATCGGGTAGCGCTACCCGGTCTCGTCATCCAGGCGGAGCCCAAGCGCCTGTATCCCGCGGGCCGCGCGGTGGCGCACCTGGTCGGGTACGTCGGTGAGGTGACGGACGCCGATCTGGAGAACGAGCGCTACGAGGGACTCAATCCAGGCGCGATCGTCGGCAAGGCCGGACTGGAGCAGGCCTACGACGACACACTGCGCGGCACCGAAGGCGTCCGGTACATCGAGGTAAACGCACGCGGCCGTCTGGTCCGGGAGGAGGGGAGCGCGGCCTCGCTGCCGCCGACGCCGGGGCATCCGATCGCCACCACGGTCGATCTGGACCTGCAGCGATTCATCGACAGCATTTGGCCGGCGGGCGTTCGCGGGGCAATGGTGGCGGTCACTCCCGCGGGAGAGATCCGCGCTCTCTATTCCGCGCCCACGTACGACCCGAACGCGTTCATCGGCGCATCGCCCCCCAGCTCTGGCGGGCCCTCAATACCGACGAGGCGCGACCGCTGCTCGATCGCGCCATCCAGGCCCGCTACCCGCCCGCGTCGCCGTTCAAGCTGGCGATTTCGGCGATGGCGCTCCGACGTGGGATCATCGGTCTCGACAGCCACATGCCGGTGCCGTGTCGCGGCGGCCTCAGGATGGGCAACCGCGTCTTCCGGTGCTGGAAGAAGGAGGGGCACGGTTCGCTCGACCTCATCGGCGCCGTCGCCGCGAGCTGCGACGTGTACTTCTATCAGGTGGGACTCAAGCTCGGACTCGATGCGATCATCGAGGACGGCGTCCTGATGGGCTTCAAAGACCGCACCGGCCTCGACCTGGGAAACGAAATCAATCCGATCTATCCGTCGTCCACCGCGTATTTCGATCGTCTCTACGGCGCCCGGCGCTGGAGTCCCGCGGCAACGACGCTCAACTTCGCGATCGGCCAGGGTGAGAACACCCAGACGTTGATCAACATGGTGCGCTTCTATTCGGGGCTCGCGGGCAGCGGCGAGGAGTTGGCGCCGTTTCTCGTGCGCGCCCGGGAAGGCACCAAGACCCGTCCGCTGGGCCTCTCGGCGGAACAGATGGACGGGTTGCGGCACGCGCTGATCGCCGTGGTGGAGCGCGGCACGGCCGTCGCTTCCCGGCGGATGGACCTTCAGGTCGCGGGCAAGACCGGGACAGCGCAGAATCCGCACGGCAAAGATCACGGATGGTTCATCGGGTTCGCGCCCGCGGACAAACCGACGCTCGTGGTCGGCGGGATCATGGAATTCGCGGAGCACGGCACGGTCGTCGCGCCCTACGTCGTCCAGGCGCTGCGGCGATACGTGCTGGGCCCCGATTCCGCGTCCAAGAGTCCCGTGAAGGTTCGGGTGATCGCGCCCGAGGATAGCGCGCCGCGCACCCTGGAGCTGGATCCGGATTCCGCGGCGGCCCAAGCGGCGGCGGACTCCATCCGCGCGGCCGGGACGTTGCCGCAATGAGGCTCCCTGCGCTCGATCGTCAGCTCGCGATCACCTCACTGGCGCTCGTGCTCTATGGCCTCCTGGTTCTCTATTCGGCGGGCCAGACCGACGTCCCCACAGCGGGAGCGGGCGCGTGGCACCGGCAGTTCGTCTGGTGCGGTGTCGGGTTGCTGGCGGCGTGGGGCACGTTCCAGATCTCCCCCCGCCTGCTCGAGTGGCTCACCCCCGCGATCTACGGGTTCAGCATCCTGTTGCTCGTGATCGTGCTGGCGGTCGGGACCGGCGCCGGCACGGCCGCGAGCAGCCATACCTGGCTCGCGATCGGCGGCCATCAAATCGGGCAGCCCTCCGAGATCGGGAAGGTCGCGACCGTGCTGATGCTGGCCCGGTATCTCTCGAGCCGGCGCGAGCCGCCGCGATCGCTGCGCGATCTTCTCGTGCCGCTGTTGATCGTGGGAGCTCCCTTTCTCCTGGTCATGAAGGAGCCCGACCTCGGCAGCGCGATCGTGTTCATCGGGATCTTCTTCGCGATGCTCTTCTGGGCCGGGGTCCGGCCTCGGCTCATCTTCTTGCTGGCGTCACCCGGGGTCAGCTTGTTGCTCGCGTTCAGCAACGCCACCTGGGGCTTCTGGATCGTCGCCTTCACCGTGGTGCTGCTCCTCTGGCGGCCTTACCTTTGGGACGGCCTGGCCTTCTGGCTGCTCAACGTGGTCAGCGGTTTCATCGCCATGCCGCTCTGGCACCGGCTGGCCCCGTACCAGCAGAACCGTCTCCTCACCTTTCTCAATCCCGAGGTCGATCCTCGCGCCGCCGGATATCACGCCATCCAGTCCCGGGTCGCCATCGGTTCAGGGGGATGGTTCGGGACCGGTTACACGCAGGGCCCGCAAAAACGGCTGGCTTTTCTCCCGGAGCAGCACACCGATTTTGTCTTCTCCGTGGTGGGGGAGGAGCTGGGGTTCGTCGGGGTGGCGGTGGCGTTGATCCTCTTTTGTGCCCTGTTCATGATCCTGGTCCGCATCGCCCGCCGAGCGACGGATTCGTTCAGCAGTCTGGTGGTCTTCGGGATTCTGGGCATGTTCTTCTCGCACGTCTTTGAAAATGTCGGCATGACGGTGAACATCATGCCGATTACGGGCATCCCGCTGCCGTTCTTTTCATATGGCGGCTCGTTCTTCATCATTTGCTGTGTGTGCCTGGGGTTGGTGTCACGGGTCGCCTGGGATTCGCGGCTTGCTGGCTATGCTGATGTATGACAACCACTTAACGATTGGGGTCTGGCGCCGGCGAGGGCAAGAAGGCAGATTTAGGCCCTGTCACTTTTCCAGTAAGTGGCCCCCTCTCACCTCGACATCGCCGACCATATGGCTGTGATGGCATGGTTCAAGAAGGAGCGTAAGCCGCGCGCGTCCCAACGAAATCGCCTGGAAATTCCGGCGGATGCGTGGGAAAAGTGCGATGGCTGCGGCCACATCGACATCAAGGAAAAGTTCGAGAAGGCGCTGAGCGTCTGCCCGGAGTGTGGCCGACACCGACGCTTCACCGCCGAGGAGTACATCGAGCTGCTGACCGACGCCGGCACGTGGCGTGAGCTGTACGGCAATCTCCGGTCGGTCGATCTGCTCAAGTTCGAGCACTACCCCGAGCGCCTGACATCCGCCCGCAAGAAAGCGGGCCACGCGGATGCGATGTATGCGGGCACCGCCAAGCTCGAGGGCATTCCCTACAATTTGGGCGTCATGAACTTCTCCTTCATGGGCGGATCCATGGGATCCGTCGTGGGCGAGAAGATCTACCGGTTGGCCCGCCGTTCGCTTGAGAAGAAGGCGCCGCTCGTGCTCGTTTCGACCTCCGGGGGCGCGCGCATGCAGGAAGGCGTCGTCAGCCTTATGCAGATGGCCAAGACCTCCGCCGCGCTTTCTCAGCTTGCCCGCGCCCGCATCCCCTACATCTCGATCCTCACCGACCCCACGACGGGTGGCGTGTCCGCGTCCTTCGCGATGCAGGGCGACGTGATCCTCGCGGAGCCGGGCGCCGTGATCGGGTTCGCCGGCCAGCGCGTGATCAAGCAGACCATCGGCCAGGATCTGCCCGACGGCTTCCAGACGGCTGAGTTCCTGCTGGACCACGGCCAGATCGACGACGTCGTCCCGCGCCCGTCGCTGCGCGAGACGACTGCCCGACTTCTCCGGCACATGCAGGGGCAACGGCAGCGGGTCGAGGAGCTGGAGTTGGCCTGAGTCCTCCGGCTCGTTGCAGCGCCGACGCCCCACCAGGTCGATGGCCGGGTGGGGCGTAACGTTTTTGGGTAACCGTCACCGCACAGCGCATCATGCCACTCAGTTACGCGCAGGCGATCGAATTCCTCTTCCCCCGCACGACCACGATCAAGTTCGGGCTGGGAACCACGCGCGCGCTGTTGGCGGAGGTGGGGAGCCCGCACGAAATGATGCCGTTGGTGCACGTCGGAGGCACCAACGGGAAGGGGAGCGTGTGCACCCTGGTGGCGTCGGTGCTGCAGGAAGCCGGCTGGCGGGTCGGGCTGTACACCTCGCCGCATCTGGTGTCGTTCCGCGAGCGCATCCGGGTGAACGGCGAACCGATCAGCGAGGGGGCCGTCGCCATGTGGACCGAGCGTCTCAAGCCGCTCATCCGCCGCCGGGCGGCGACGTTCTTCGAGGCTACGACCGCCATCGCCCTGGCCGACTTCGCCGCGCGCGGCGTGGAGATCGGCGTGGTCGAGGTGGGCCTGGGGGGCCGGCTGGATAGCACCAATGTGATCCGGCCGTTGGTCAGCGGGGTCACCAAGATCGAGCTCGACCACATGAAATACCTCGGCGACACGCTGCACCACATTGCCACCGAGAAGGCGGGGATCGCCAAGCCGGGCGCGCCCTTCGTCATCGGCGAGACGAGGCCGGAGCTGGTCGAGACGCTTCGGCGTGAGGCGAAGTGCTTCATCGCCCGGCACGACCGTTCGGCACGGCCGGACATTCGCGTCGTGCCGCCGGATTACCAGTGGGAAGGGGCACTCGGCCTGCAGGGTCAGCACCAGCGCCGGAACGCCGCGGTCGCCCACGGGATTCTCATGGCGTTGCCGGCGCCGTACCGGCCGACGCCGGAGCAGCTGAGGGTTGGGTTCGGCGCCGCCCGGATCGCCGGCCGCCTCGACCGGCACGGCCGTTGGCTGTTCGATGTGGCGCACAATCCCGACGGGATCCGGGCCCTGCTCCGCGCGCTCGGCGACCTCGACCCGCCTCGCCCGTTGCACGCGCTGGTCTCGATTCTGGGCGACAAGGATTGGCCGGAGATGCTCGTGCTGCTGGACGAGGTAATCGACCGCGGCGTGCTGACGCTCGCCCCCACCGCCGCCAATCGCGGCTGGGACATCGAGTGGCTCCGCGCGTGGCTCCGCGACTCATCGCGTCCGCCCGCGAGGGCGGCCTGGACGCTGGTGCCCGAGTTCACCGAGGCCATCGCGGTCGCCGAGGCGAACGCCGCGACCGTGTTGGTCACCGGCTCGTTCCACACCGTCGGCGACGTGATGGTGGCGCTCCGCATCGCGCCGGTGTGAAGACCGAGGTTCCCCGCTTATCTTCCCGCCATGAAAACCACGGCCCTTCCGGGCTTTCGTGATTTCTACCCCGACGACCTCGTACTCCGCAGCCACATCTTCGCCACCTGGCGCACGGTTGCCGTCCGCTACGGGTTCGAAGAGTACGACGGCCCGCCGCTCGAGCCGCTCGACCTCTACACGGCGAAGAGCGGTCCGGAGATCGTGGGGCAGCTCTACAACTTCAAGGACAAAGGCGATCGGGAGGTCGCGCTTCGGCCGGAGATGACGCCGACGTTGGCCCGCATGGTGGCGGCGCGGGCGAACGGCCTCCGCAAGCCGATCCGCTGGTTCTCGATCCCGCAGCTCTTCCGCTACGAGCGGCAGCAGCGGGGTCGGCTGCGCGAGCATTTCCAGCTCAACTGCGATCTGATCGGGGAGCCGGGGCCGCTGGGCGACGCGGAGATCATCGCGCTGGCGATCGACGTGATGCGCGCCTTCGGGCTGACGGCGCGCGACGTACGGGTGCGGATGTCGGACCGGAACGCGGTGAATCTCTTACTTGATGATGCTGGCGTGACCGAAGCGCAGCGGCCGGCAGCTTATGACGTGCTCGACAAAGCCGCGCGGCAGGATTGGGATCGGGCTCAGGC
>DATHMJ010000287.1:0-6124 GCA_035487215.1 Gemmatimonadales bacterium | reverse complement strand
ATCCTGCCATCTTCCACTTGCCGGTCGAGAAGATGCGCGCCGGCTACTACTCGGACAAGTATTTCGTCCGGGCCCGCGAAATTCTGTTGGCCGACCGCACTCGCCCGCGAGTGACGGTGCAGGTGTTCGGGAAGACCAACGCGTTCCTGGGCGGCATCGACGAGGCCATCGCGATCCTGCGGCTGTGCGCGGACGATTGGTCCGAGCTGACCGTGCACGCGCTGTACGAAGGCGATCACATCGCGCCCTGGGAGACCGTGCTGCTGGTCGAGGGACCGTACGACGCCTTCGTCCATCTCGAAACCCTCTACCTTGGCGTGCTGGCACGGCGGACCCGCGTCGGCACGAACACTCGGCGGGTCGTCGAGGCCGCCGCCCCGAAGGAGGTCATTTTCTTCCCCGCTCGGCACGACCATTGGCTGGTGCAGACCGGCGATGGGTACGCCGCGCACATCGCGGGGGCCATCGGCGTGTCGACCGACGCGCAGGCGTCGTGGTGGGGAAGCGAGGGCATGGGGACCGTGCCGCACGGCTTGATCGCCGCGTACGGCGGCAACACCGTGCTCGCCGCGCAAGAATTCGAGCATCATGTCGGCGGCGACGTGAAGCTCGTGGTGCTCGTGGATTTCGAGAACGACTGCGTGCGGACATCGCTGGAGGTCGCGAGCGCGCTGGGGGAGCGTCTCTACGGCGTCCGCCTGGACACCAGCGAGATGATGGTGGATCGCTCCCTGTGGAACCAGATGGGGCGCGAGAAGCCGACCGGTGTGAACCCGCAGCTGGTGCGGAACGTGCGGTCGGCCCTGGATCGGCACGGTTTCGAGTGGGTAAAGATCGTCGTGTCCGGTGGATTCACCGTCGAGAAGATCCGGGAGTTCGAGGCGCGCCAAGTGCCGGTCGATGCGTACGGTGTGGGCTCGTCCCTCTTCCAGGGACGCTACGACTTCACGGCCGACGTCGTGCTCCTGGAAGGAAAGCCCTGCGCCAAAGCGGGACGCGAGTATCGGCCGAACCCGAGATTGGAGCGCGTGGAGTGAGCCGGATCGTCTTCTGGGATGTCGATACCCAGCACGATTTCATGGATCCGGACGGCAAGCTCTACGTCCCCGGCGCGGAAACGCTCGTGCCGTCACTCGCGGCGCTCACGCAGTACGCGCACGGCCACGGGATTCCGATCGTCGCCTCATCCGACGATCACGTGCCTGCGGATGCGGAGATCAGCGAATCCCCGGACTGGGCCGCGACCTTTCCACCGCACTGCATGCGGGACACGCCCGGCCAGTTGAAGATCGCGGCCACGAGTCTGAAGAATCCTCTCGTCCTCCACCCGGAGCCGGAAAAAGCCGCGACGCTCGCTGCGCGGGTGCGCGCGCACCGCGGTGATTTCCTCCTGCTCAAGCATGAGCTGGATGTCTTTTCCAACCCGAATACCCGGACCCTGCTCGACGTTCTCGATCCCGCGGCGATCGTGCTCTACGGCGTGGCGACGGACTTCTGCGACCAGCGCGCGATTGAAGGCCTATTCCGGGAGCGCCCGGGCACGGCATTGCTGTTCGTCACCGACGCCGCGAGGGCCATCGACCCCGCCAAGGGGGCGGCGCTGGAACGCGACTGGACGAGTCGCGGTGTGCGACTCGTTCAGGCGGACGATGTGGTGACGGGTCGGGCGCTGGAGCCCTGGCTCTGAGCGAATTCGGCCGCCATTTCCTGCCCGGGCCGGTCGAAGTCCATCCGGACGTTCTGGCCGCGATGGGTCGTCCCATGATGTCGCCGTGGAGCGACGAAGCCGCCGCCCTCTTCGGCGGTCTCCAGGCCCCGCTGCAGCGGCTCTTCCGTACCACCCATCCCGTCCTCATCACCGCATCATCGGCCAGCGGCATGGCCGAAGCCGGGATCCGGAACGCGGTCGACAAGCGAGTGCTCGTGGTGATCAGCGGTTTCTTCGGCGAATGGCTCGCCCGCATCGCCGAGGCGTGCGGCAAGGACGTGGTCCGACTCTCGGTCCCGACCGGTCGAACGCTCGAGCCCGACCAGCTCGCGCGCTTGCTCGACGGTCCGCCCGTCGACGCGGTCGCGCTGGTGCACTCCGACACCTCGACTGGTGCGTTGGCCCCGCTGGCCGAGCTTGCGCAGGTGATACGCTCTCGCTCGGACGCCCTTCTTCTGGTGGATGCCGTAACCTCGGTGGGGGCGCTACCGGTGGAGACCGACGCGTGGGGACTCGATTTCGTCTTCACCGGCTCGCAGAAGGCGCTGGCGCTGCCACCGGGGCTCGGCCTGGCGGTGGCGTCGGATCGTCTGTTGGAACGGGCCCGGCGACGACACGACCGTGGCTGGTACTTCGATCTGCTCAAGTACGACGAGGCAGCCCGGACCTCCCGTCCCACGCAGACGCCGGCGCTTTCCCTGATTTATGCGCTCGAGTGCCAGTTGGCTCGCATCGGCGCCGAAGGCGGCATCGAGGCACGATGGCGGCGTCATCGGGAAATGCTGGACGTCCTGGAGCGGTGGGCGGAATCGCACCCGGAGTTCCCGATCATGGCGGCTCCGGGGCGCCGGTCTTGGGCCGTGTCGGCCCTGACGCCACCGGCGCGATTGCCGGTTCGGGAGGTTCGAGCGCGGTTGTGGGAGCGGGGATTCACCGTGGCCGGTGGGCTCGGCGACCTGGCGGAGGTGGTCTTAAGGATAGGTCACATGGGGGACTTAAAGCCAACTGACGTCGATATTTTGCTGCGAGAATTGGCACTGCTCTGAGGATGTGACTTGGCGCACAGCGGGGCTTTCTGGGCTCGTTCATGTTGGCTCCAGCGGTAGGCGAGGTCCGGCCGGCACCGGCCCCCGCTGGTAGTGAGCCGCTAAGACTTCTGCAACAACATTCTTCATTTTCTGCAGTTTATATCCTGCCTGGAACGGGCGCCGTGAGGCGCCCGTTCCTTTTGTGTCGCCCACTACCTCGCAGCCTCGCCTTGACGGTTGGCCCCCGGCGCATAGACTTCCACTCATGTGCATGAACGCCCGCCGACTCATCGGCATCCGTCCCATTCGGCTTCCCTCGGGAGGCGGTGGGCTGGTGCGCTGCTGAAGCTCGGCAATCGCGCAACCCAATCCACGCGGCCTCTCGATGTTCGGGAGGCCGCGATGCGTTTGGGATTCTCTCTTCGGACCTGCCATGCGAATCAGTCTGTACGACACGACCCTGCGGGACGGCACCCAGCGGGAGGGGCTTTCCCTCTCGGTCGAGGACAAGCTCAAGATCGCTGGCGCCCTGGACGAGCTGGGAATCGCGTACGTCGAGGGCGGCTGGCCGGGCTCCAACCCGAAGGACGCCGAATTTTTCGTCCGGGTCGCTGACTGCCCTCTCCGGCAGGCGCGAGTCGCCGCCTTCGGGAGCACCAGGCGCGCGGGGATCCGCTGCGCGGATGATCCCAGCATTCAGGCGCTGGTGGCTGCCGCGACGCCGGTCGTGACGCTGGTAGGGAAGAGCTCGATCCTGCATGTCGAGCGGGTGCTGGAGACGTCCCGCGACGAGAATCTCCGCATGATCGCCGAGAGCGTGAGCTTCTTTCGCGGGCTCGGCAAGGAAGTCGTCTACGACGCTGAGCACTTCTTCGACGGGTGGCGGCTCGACCCCGGCTACGCCCTGGCAAGTCTCGCGGCCGCGGCCGACGCGGGGGCGGACTGGATCGTTCTGTGCGACACGAACGGTGGCTCGCTCCCGGAAACCGTTCGCGACGCCGTGCATGCCGTCCGCGAGCGTCTCGCTACCCCGCTCGGAATCCATCCGCACGACGACGCCGGCCTCGCGGTGGCGAACGCCCTCGCCGCGGTGCAGGCAGGGTGCGCGCAGGTCCAGGGCACGATCAATGGCTACGGAGAGCGCTGCGGGAACGTGGATCTCATCCCCGTGATCGCAAATCTCCAGCTCAAGCTTGGCCACGACGTGCTGTCCGTCGAGCAGCTTCGACGACTCAGCGAGATCTCGCACTTCGTCGCCGCGGTGGCCAATCTGAATCCTGACAGTCACGCGCCGTATGTCGGTCGCAGCGCGTTCGCCCACAAAGGGGGCATTCACGTGGCCGCGATAGCGAAGGTCCCCGAGAGCTACCAGCACGTCGACCCCGCGCTCGTCGGCAACGAGTTGCGGGTCGTGGTCAGCGAAGTGGCCGGCCGTCGCAACGTGCGGCTCCGGGCAGAAGCGCTCGGTCTCGACTCGGCCGCTACGGAGGCCGATGTGCTTCGGAGCATCAAGGAGCTGGAGCACCGAGGATTTCAATTCGAGGCGGCGGAGGGGTCCTTCGAGATGCTGCTTCGGCGCGCGGCGCCCGACTATCGGCCGCCCTTCGAGCTGCTCGACTTTACGGTCATGGTGGAGAAGCGGGGCGGCCAGCGGGTCGCGGCGCAGGCAACGGTCAAGCTACGCGTCGGCGATCAGATCATGCACACGGCTGCCGAGGGCGACGGTCCGGTCAACGCACTCGACCAGGCGCTGCGCAAGGCGCTGGTGCCACACTACCCCGAGCTGGATGAGGTGCGGCTGGTCGACTACAAGGTCCGGATCGTCGACGAGCACCTGGGAACGGCGGCGCGTCCCAGAGTCATCGTGGAGTCGGCCCGCGGCACCGAGCGCTGGAGCACGGTGGGCTGTTCCGAGAACATCATCGAGGCGAGCTGGCTGGCGCTGTGGGACAGTCTCGAGCTGCCCCTGCTCAGGAATGGCGCCGCGGGGCCAGCACGAGTGCCGACTCACTCGGCATGATGGCGCCCTCGCGCGCCCGCTGCGGCGTGCCGCCGCCGCCGTAGCGGGGGTCCTCGGACGACCAGACCAAGTCCCACCGGCTGCCCTCGGGAGCGGCCAAGAGCCGGTCGCCAATACCAACGGCATCCGAGTCCAGAACCCGATCCGGTCCGAGATTGATCAGCAGGAGGCGGTCGAGGCCGTCCTCGCGGCCAAAGCGCAGCGCGAGCGCCGCCTCCGCGAGAGATTGGCCGGCCGGCACCTGCTGGTTGGCGAACGCCGGATCTGACCGCCGGAGCGCGAGCAGATCGCGGTGCAGCGCGACCGCCTCAGAGTGGCGGGCGCGCTCCGCCGGATCGATCCGCGAACGTTCGAACGTGTCGGGCGATCCGGGGTCCGGGAGCAGCGCCTGAACGGCCGGATCGGCGATGCTCTCGAATTGCGCGAGGTACTCCGCCCGCCCCCGCCGGACGAGGGCGGCGAGCGCAGGCTCGTGATCCGCGAAGAAAAGGAACGGACTCGACGCCGCGAAGTCCTGACCCATGAACAGGAGCGGCGTGGCTGGCGAGAGCAGCAGGAACGCGGTCAGGCTGCGCCATTTGCCAGGGCTCGTCAAGGCGTGGAGCCGCAGGCCCCGCGCCGAGTGCGCGACTTGATCGTGGTTCTGGAGGAAGGTCACCAGTCGCGTCGGCGCCAAAGCCTCCGGCTGCTCCAGCGGTCCCTTCGTTACGGCCACCAGCTCGTCCGGCGAGCCGCGAAAGCGCCGGTAGTATCCCTCGCGTTTCCCGGTCGCGGCTACGCGCGCGGCGTGATGAAAATCGTCGTTCCAGATCCCGTCCAATCCGAACCCTCCATGATCCAGCGCCCGAGCAAGGGCCACGCGCTGGAGTTCATCCTCCGCGTAAACCCCGACACCCCGGCGACCCGCGCGCTCTCGCACGGTTCGAGCGATCGCCTTCAGGATGTGCTCCGGCGAGTCGTCGTGAATGGTGTGCGTGGCGTCGAGTCGAAGCCCGTCGAGATGAAATTCGTCGATCCAGTAGGCGGCGTTCGCCAACACCAGCTCCCGCACCGGTTCCGCATCGGGGCCGTCGTAGTTCGGCGCGGGCCCCCACGGCGTGCTGTGTCGCTCGGTCACGTAGGAGCGCGCATATTGGCCCAAGTAGTTTCCGTCGGGGCCAAGGTGGTTGTACACGACGTCGAGGACGACGCCCAGGCCGAGCGCGTGGGCACGGTCCACGAAGCCGCGGAAGTCGTCCGGCCGCCCGTAGAGTCGCGTGGGGGCGAAGAGATCCACACCGTCGTATCCCCATCCGAATCGGCCAGGGAAGTCGGCGACCGGCATGACCTCGATGAGGCTGATCCCCAGCTCGGCGAGCGCAGGCAGCT
>DATHMJ010000286.1:0-2872 GCA_035487215.1 Gemmatimonadales bacterium | reverse complement strand
GGATCAGCTCTGGACCGAGATCAAGTCGTCGTAGTTGCCGGCATTCAGCCCCCGGTGTAACTCTCTCCGCCAGACCCACAGTTGTTCGCCCACCGGGAAAGGAGCGCCGATTGATTGCGGTTGCCGAACTCAGAGGTGCTGAAGCACACGGAGCACTACCTTAAGCTGCTGTCCGCGCGCGAGTTGAGCCTGGAGGACAAGCAGGCGTTCATCCAGGAAACCGTCGAGAACTACGCCTCCTTCTACAATCGCGGGTTCATCACCTATCGAAAGTCGGTCACCGAGGCCGGCCAGTTCGCGGCCATCGAGTGGTCCGGTTCCGGCTCGATCCTCAAGGACATTCTCGGCCGAGAGTACATCGACTGCCTGGGCGGCTACGGCATCTTCTCGGCGGGCGTCAATCATCCCAAGATCGTCCAGGCCGTCACGCAGCAGATGGCGCGCATGGCGCTCAACAGCCAAGAGCTGTTGGAGCCGTGGCGGGGTGCGCTGGCGCGGGTGCTGGCGGAAGTGACGCCGGGCGAGCTGCAGAACTCCTTCTTCATCAACAACGGCACCGACGCGATCGAAGGCGCGATCAAGCTCGCTCGTCTGTACACCAAGGCGCACACCTTCATCTCGACCCTCTCGGGCTTCCACGGCAAGTCCCTCGGCTCGCTGTCGTTGATGGGCAAGGCGTCGTTCCGCCAGCCGTTTCAGGAGGGACTGCAGGACGTGCGCTTCGTGCCGTACGGCGACGCGGATGCGCTGGCGGGGGAGTTCGCCAAGGCCGAGGCGGTCGGCGTGAAGATCGCCGGGTTCGTGGTCGAGCCGGTGCAGGGTGAGGCCGGGGCCGTGGTGCCGCCGGGCGATTACTTCCCCCGGGTGCGCGAGCTCTGCACGCGCTACGGCGCTTTGCTCATCGCGGACGAGATCCAGACCGGGATGGGACGCACCGGGACGATGTGGGGGCTGGACCACTCCGGCGTGGTGCCCGACATCATGTGCGTCGGGAAGGCGATTGGCGGCGGCGTGATGCCGTTATCGGCGTTCACCTCCACCGCGGAAATCTGGGAGGTGATGATCCCGAACCCGATCATCCACTCGACCACGTTCGGCGGAAATCCGCTTGCGTGCGCGGCCGGCCTCGCGGCCATTCAAGTGACGCTGGAGGAAGATCTGCCGGGGCAGGCCGCGGCCAAGGGCGACCGCGTGCTCGGCGAGCTTCACCGGCTGCAGGCCCGGTATCCGGATGTGCTGCAAGAGGCGCGGGGCAAGGGACTGCTCATCGGCATGGAGTTCCCGCGGCAGGAAATCGGCTGGCAGGTGGCAGCGGGGCTCTTCAAGCGCGGTGTGCTGGTGGCCGGCACCTACTCCAAGGCGCAGGTGATCCGGATCGAGCCCGCGCTCAACGTTCCGACGGCGCTGCTGGACGAGATGCTCAATCGGTTGGAGGACACGTTCAAGGAGGTGTCGGCCAAGCTCCGGGGAGATACTGGGCGGAAGGTGGAGCCGGCGGGGGTATAGCGTGGTAGGGCGGCCTACCCGGGTTTCTTGCCTCGCGGGCGCCGAGACGCGTCCCGCGGGGCGGGCGCAGGCGCCGCAGCGGAGGACGCGGCGGGCGAAGCCTGCAAGGACCGCACGATGTCGGCGGTAGACTCCAGGATCCCGACGTCGGGCAACGCCCGCTCGATCACCCACGCCTTGAAGAATGGATTGTCGAACTCAGCCTTCTTGGCCTCGACCGTCAGCACCTCCCGCTTCGCCAGCCATTCCACCGCCTGCGCCACCTCCGCGGTGCTCTTGAAGCCGAATCGTTCCCGACTGTCTCGGGCATACAGCCTCGGCTCGCCGGCCGCGATCGCGCGCAGCACGTTCTGCTGGCTCGGTGGCAGCTCCTCCCAGAGGCGGCGAAACGGCTCGCCATTGGTCACGAGCATCTCGCGCAACGCGTCGCCCAGCGTCGATTCGGCGATCGCGCCGCGGGGACTGGCGACGTCGTACACCGTGCGGGCCAGCTCGACGACGTCCCGGGTACGCGGGCCGGCCGTGGCCACGATGCGTGCCCCGATACCGGCCGGCTCGAGCCCGGCGCCCGCCAATCGCTCGTCGATCCACCTCGCGAAATGCTCCGGCTCGATCGGACCGTGATGGAGCAGCCGGAACAGCTTGTAGAACGCCCGTCCCTCACCCTGCATCGCCTCGATCAGTGACAGCTCGCTGCCCGCGGCTACGTAGGAGACGTGCTTGTGTCGCTCGATGACGCTCCGCAGATGCCACTCCGCGCTCTCGCCGCCGAAGCGATGAATGGCCTGAAACTCGTCCAGCACCACGCCGATCCGGATGCCGCGCTGCTCTGCGGTCTGCTCCACCGTATCGAGCACCCGCTCCAGGCTCGCGCGCTGGTGGTCGAGCGAGTCCAGGCGCCCCTCGACGGTCAGGGTGGGGAGTACGATGCCGGTCACCGGATCCGCCGACAGCGTCACCCGGAGCGTGAGCGCTTTCACGAAGCCGGCGAGGAGGTCCTGCCACCGGCGGCCCAGCGCCCGGCTGGTGCCCTGGAGGATGCGGTTGGCGACGTCGGTGACGGTCGTCGCCCCCGCGAGATCGGCGCGGAACGCTACCGCATCCCGCTCGGTGACGTGCTCGATGGCGCGGTCGAGCGTGGAGCTCTTCCCCATGCGCCGCCGCCCGAACACCAGCAGCTTGTCGCCGGGCTCGAGCAGTGCCTGTTCGATGCGGCGCAGCTCGTCGGCGCGGTCGGTGAAGTGCTCGCCGGCTACGACGCCGCTGATGCGGAAGGGGTTGGGCGGTTGGGCGGGCGGGGGGCGGCGTGGCATGGTAATAAATCTATAACTAATACTTTACTTACTCAACTGGCTAATAATTGCTG
>DATHMJ010000285.1:0-2360 GCA_035487215.1 Gemmatimonadales bacterium | reverse complement strand
GCGACAACCGCCTGCCAAACGCTCTCGTCGAAATCGAGCGGCACGCCGAACACGCGGGCGACGGCACGCTTCGAGATGTCGTCGCGCGTCGGCCCGAGCCCGCCCGTGGTGAGCACGGCCCCCGTGCGTGCCAGGGCTCCGGCTACCGCGTCGGCGATGTCCGCTTCGCGATCGCCGACCGACGTGCGCCGTCCCACCTCGAGGCCGTGCTCGCCCAGCGCCCGCGCGATCTCGGCCCCGTTGTAGTCGACGGTGAAGCCGAGGAGTAGCTCGGTGCCGATGGTGAGAAGCTCGATGTGCATGGGGGAGCTGTTAGCCCATAGCCGTCAGCCGGAGTCTCAAGGCTAACGGCTACTGGCTACCGGCTGGAGAACAAATCCCGGTGCCGGTAGATGTAGACGGCGAACGAATAGACGGTGAGCAGCGCCGCGACGGCCAGCGTGACCGCCACGAAGCTGCCGTGGAACTCGTTCCAATACTCGGCGAAGCGGTTGTGCTCCCAACCCAGGGGCTTGCGCGCGTCACGAAAAGCGAACCAGGCGATAGTGGCGCCGATGAAGATGTTCTGGATCACGGTCTTGAGCTTCCCCGCCCCGCCGGCTGGGATCACCACCCCGCGCCGCTGCGCCCACCAGCGGAACGCAGTCATGGCCAGCTCGCGCCCGATCAGCAGCAGACAGACCCAGAGCGGGATGCTGCCCCAGAGCGGGATGTCGTACAGATCGTGCCGCTGACGCGAGATCCAGTAAATCGGGATGAGAGTGGAGAACAGGAGCAGCTTGTCGGCGATGGGATCGAGCAGGATGCCGAGGTCGGTGACCTGCTTACGGCGGCGGGCCAGGCGACCGTCGAACACATCGCTCACGGCGGCGACGATGAAGATCACGAAACAGACGAGCTTGGGCCAGTAGCCTTCGATGAACGGCAGCAGCGCGATGACCGGCGTGAAGCAGATCCGGACGATGGTGATGATGTTGGGCAACGTCCACATGCCCGCCCCGCTAACCCAGCGACTTGACCACGGTCTTGCTGATCGCCCGTAGCGTGTCGAACACACCGTCGCCGGTGAGCGCCACGGCCTCGAAATAGGGCGCCCGCTCGATCCATTGCCCGTCCTGCTGGTAGACCAGGTATTCGCCCTCGTGGTTGGGGTCGGCCGTGAGCCGTTGGCGAGCCGGCTCGGCCACGGGCCAACCGGGGTTGAGGGCTGCCTGGAGCTCGGCGATCGGAGCGGCGTTGGGGAGGTCGCGCTTGTTGTACTGGACGGCGAAGGGCACGCGGGTCATGTCGTAGCCGTACTGCGCCATGTTCTCGTACAGATTCTGCATGGCTTCGATGTTCGCGTCCATCCGATCGATCTGACTGTCGGCCACGAACACCACGCCGTCCACCCCTTTCAGGATCAGCTTCCGGGAGGCGTTGTAATAGACCTGGCCGGGCACGGTGTAGAGGTGGAACTTGACCTTGAAGCCGCGAACGGACCCCAGATCGACGGGCAGGAAATCGAAGAAGAGGGTGCGCTCCGTCTCGGTCGCGAGGGAGATCATCTTGCCGCGCGAGGCGGGGGCCACCTTGTTGTAGACGTGCTCGAGATTCGTGGTCTTCCCGCCCAAGCCCGGGCCGTAGTAGACCAGCTTGCAGTTGATCTCGCGCGAGGCGTAGTTGATCATCGACATGCGGCGGTGTCTCCCCTCAGCCCCCGAAGAGCTTGTCGATCTCGTCCTCGGCTTCCCCCAGGAACTCCGACTCCATCGCCGGCCCCCGGCCTCCCGCACCATCGCGATCGAACATCGCCGTGAACAGCTGATTCAGCTCGCCTACCGCGTGCCGCACCCGGAGCTTCACCAAACCGAGCGTCGTCCGGTTGTCGAACAGCACGACGAGGATCACCCGCCGGGCGATGTCGGCGAGGTACATGGATTCGCGCTCGCCCTGATGGAACAGGGCGCCGAACTCGGGCTCGCCCAGCATGCGGGCCAGCTGATCGTTGGCGCTGAAGTCCGCGGCCGTGAGCGAGGCGAACGCGGTCGGATCGAACACGGGCGCTTCGCCGACGGTCGACACCAACTGGCCGGTGCGGTCGACGATCAGCGCGGTGCGCGCGCTCGCGTCGCGGAGGAAGCGGGTGAGGATTGCCTGCAGCTGCTGGGCGTCGTCTTCGCGGAACGACCAGCTCGAGGCCCCCGCGGTCACGACCGCCCCCTCATCCGAGCGCGGCCTCCATGCGGCGCACGAGGTTCTCGGCCCGGCGCCGGAGCACCGGCTGCGTCTCCCACGTCAGGTAGTCCCGGAGCAGTCGCACGGTTTCCACCCCCTGCTGCCCCGCCAGAAAGCCGAGCGCGCCGAGCCGGCGGAGCGGC
>DATHMJ010000284.1:0-9354 GCA_035487215.1 Gemmatimonadales bacterium | reverse complement strand
AGCGACAGGTGGCGAGCGTAGCGCAGCAGCTCAGCGGGAGAAAGCGGGGCGCTCATACGGAGAAAGATAAGACGAGACCGAACCCCAGGGGGCCGGGCGTAAAAAAGGGCCCGGACAGTCCGCCGAGCCTGCGTCCCACGTCTCTTCGGGTCGTGGGGATCACTGCTGTATCGTCACCAACTCCTGGACCTGCGATTCCTGTTTCATCAGGTCGGAGAGAGTGATGCTCCCAAGCAGGTCGTCGACCCGCTGCTGGAGCGCCAGCCACACCGGGCGGATGCTGCAGGATGTTGCCGGATGGCAACGTTCGGCATCGACCTGGTGCGACTCGCAGTTGATTTCGAACGTCTGGTGCTCGGAGGCCGTCATTACGTCGCGCACCGAAATCGCGGACGGATCGCGCGCGAGGTAGTAGCCACCTTTGGCACCGCGCACGCTTTCCACGAGGTTGGCACGCCGCAGCCGCAGGAGAATTTGCTCGACGTAATCAGCGGGGAGACGCTCGGCATCGGCCAGCTCGCGTGCGGCGACGGGTGCGACCGGGCCGCGGCCGCGCCGGGCCAAGTGCAGCGAGATAATCAGGCTGTATTCCGTCCACGTGGTCACCCGCATGCCGCAATATCGCTGAATCAGCCGCCGGCCGGTATCCCCTTGCCGCCGGGCACCCCCAGCTCGGTCATGGCGCGAAGATCGAGCACGGCATCGCGGCGCGCGCCCTCGAGGATCCGCTTCTTCATCACCAGCTCGCGCACCGTCAGGCCGGTCGCGAGGGCTTCCTTGGCCAGCTTGGCCGCCTCGGCGTAGCCGATCTCCGGCGCGAGCGCCGTCACCAGCGCGGGGCTTCGCTCCAGCCAGTAGGCGCACTGCGCCTCGTCGGGCTCGATGCCCGACACGCACTTGTCGGCGAAGACGCCGCTCGCGTTCCCCACGATGATCATGGCGAATACGATGTTGTGCGCCATCACCGGCATCATCACGTTGAGCTCCAGCTGACCCGCCTCCGCCGACAATGCCACCGTCAGGTCGAGTCCGAGCGCCTGGTAGCACACCTGGTTCACCATCTCCGCGATCGACGGGTTCACCTTCCCCGGCATGATGCTCGATCCCGGCTGCACCGCCGGAAGCAGGATTTCGGCGAGACCGGTCCGCGGACCGGAGGCGAGCAGGCGAATGTCGTTGGCGATCTTCTGGAGATCCAGTACGTACGCACGCAGCGCACCGCTGAACGTCGCCACGTCGCCCATGGACTGCATCAGCTGGACTCGATCTTTGCCTTCCTCGAGATGGAGGCCGGTCATCTCGCGCAGAAACCCGACCATGAGGTGCGGATAGTCGGGCTCCGCGTTGATCCCGGTTCCGACCGCGGTACCGCCGATGTTCAGCTCGCGCAGCCATTCGGCCGCCTGCTCGAGCTTGACCCGATGACGCGCGACCGTGCGACCGTAGGCGCGGAACTCCTGTCCGAGGCGGATCGGCGTCGCGTCCTGAAGGTGAGTCCGGCCCGATTTCACGATGTGATCGAATGCGTCTCCCTTGGCCAGAAGCGCGGTGGCTAGGCGATCGAGCGAGCTCAGCAGCGCCGGGAGCGTCGCCAAGACGGCGAGCCGCATGGCGGTCGGGATGACGTCGTTGGTGCTCTGCGCCATGTTGACGTGATCGTTCGGATGCACCGGCGCATACGCCCCGCGCTCCCCGCCCAGCAGCTCATTCGCGCGATTGGCCAGGACCTCGTTGGCGTTCATGTTGTGGCTGGTACCGGCACCCGCCTGATACACGTCCACGATGAACTGATCGCGGTGGGCGCCACCCAGGACTTCATCGGCCGCCCGAACAATCGCGTCGGCCAGTCGAGGGTCGAGCCGGCCCGTCCGTTTGTGCGTCAACGCCGCGGCCCGCTTGATCCAGACGACCGCGTCCACGAACACCGGCAAGGGCCGGAGGCCGGAGATGGGGAAGTTCTCCGCCGCGCGGAGCGTCTGGATGCCGTAGAGGGCGTCCGCGGGGACGGGCTTCTCGCCGAGGGGATCGCGTTCGATGCGGAAGGTCATTGCGGAGCCGTTGGCTATTAGCGATTGGCGAATAGCTTCATACACCCATGCATTACTTCATCGATCCTGCCGCCGTCGCCGTGTTCGGCGGCGACCGGTACACGAAAGCCGACCTGGCGCGCGGCAACCAGCTGTTCCTCGGCCTCAACTGCTTCGAGCCGGGTCAACGCCAGGCGACGCACACACACGCCGGGGCGGACAAATTCTATCTGGTCGTATCGGGAAAGGCGAGAATCACAGTCGGAGGGGAAACGCAGATCGTGGAACGCGGCGCCGTCGTGTGGGCCCCGGCCGACGTGCCCCACGGCGTCGACGAGGCGTTGGAGCGCACCGTCCTCCTCGTTGCCATCGCGCCGCCTCCGAACCCTCGCGAGGCGTGAGCGCGTCAACGCTTCGGTCCGCCCCGTTTGGTCCAGATCACAATGACGCCGCACCCACCGTTCTGCCCGTTCTGAAACTGGACCGGGACCCCCGCCGTGCCGGCGTACACCTCGATGCCCATGATTTCGGTCGGGGCCACGGGGAACGGATCGCCGTTGGAGGCGTCCACGAAGAACGGCGAGCCATCGACGAAATACGTAGGGGTACAGTCACTCAGGAGATCGGTCTGCCCGCGCGATGAAGTGATGCGGTATCCCTGACCGACGGGTACTACCTGCATGCCCGGCACGCCCCGGATGATGTCCTCGAAGATGACCGGGTTCCGCTTCTGAATGTCGTCCTCGGTGATGAAGTACCCGAATCCGCGCTTGGCGCGGTCGAGGAAAGACTGTTGCTCCGGTCCAAGCTTGCCGACGACCTCGAGCGGTTGCAGCCGCTGGACGCTCTTGCCGAGCACGATCTCGGCGCGGCGGCCGTCGCCCGGCTTGAGGTCGACGTTCTGGCGGCCGGGCTGATAGCCCAGCGCCGTCACCTCCACCACCTGCGTGCCGCCGGGCAATCCGCCAAGCGAAAAGGCGCCCGACGCGGTCGTCTTCGCGATCGCGCGGCTCCCCCGTAGGTAGACGCGAGCATCCGGGATCGGCTCGCCGTCGATGTTCTTCACGACGCCCTCGAGGCGGGCGGCCAAGAGCGCGCTGTCGGCAGCGGTCGTCGTCGGCGTCAGGGGCTTCGTGGCGACGAGAAATTGGCGCGCGGCCAGCGGGCGGCGGTTGAGCGACACGGTGACCAGACCGGTGGAAGAGCTGCCGAACGTCGCCCAGGCCGTCAGGTCGCCTTCATTCGGGAGGCCGCACAACACGAACAGCCCATGCGCATCGGTCTCCGCACGCGCGTTCTTGCGGAGGGTCTGCACGCCGGTGGCGCGGCTCACGGAGACTTGCGCCCACATCGCGTTCACCACCGCGCCGCCGAGCCCGGTATCGGCGGCCGCATCCCGAACCGTTCCGACCAGATAGCCCTGGTTCTCGGCACGCGGCGTCGGACACGCGCGGCCGTACCGGCTGTCCGGGGACGGCGTCGCAAGCAGGACTCCTTGAAGCCCCTGCGCCGTCAGATCGACCCGCCAGCGCGGGGCCCCGACGCCGGCTTGGTCGAAGGCGGGGTGCGTGAAGCTGAGTCGGTAGGTCCCCGCTGGAAGACTGTCGAAGCGGAAACGTCCGAGCAGATCGGTGCGGGCTTGTCTCTGGGTCCCCTCGATCCAGATCGTGGCGTTGGGCAGGGGGCCGTCGTACAGGAGGCTGTCGCGCAGCACGCCCGACAACGACTGGGCCTGCGCCGATGCGACGGCCACGAACGGAAGAGCGGCGAGGAGACATGCCGCGCGACTCAAGCGCATGCGAAAGTCCGGAGCTAAGACGGGTTTTGGCAATCGGGCTCAAGTATGGGGGACGCGCGAGCGGTCCGTAACGTTACGCCCCGCCTCAGTCGGAGCAGTCACCCAGGGGATAGACCATTCCGCAGTTCCCGCAGGGATTCTTGCAGCCCCACGCTCGATCGGGGACCGGGAACCCGCACCGCTGACAGGTCAGGGGAGCGTCGGATTCCTCGGGACGCGCCCTGTCGTCGGGGCGTCGCTCGGGCGACGGATCCCGGCCGCGCGTCGGGTCACTCGACTCGGTATGCACCCGTGACGAACGGATTGGTCAACCGTTCCACGCCAATGGTCGTCTCCGGGCCGTGGCCGCTCCGCACGACCGCCGAGTCGGGCAGCGACAAGAACTCCTGCTGGATCGAGCGCATCAGCGTCGCGAAATCGCCGCCCGGGAGGTCGGTGCGGCCGATCGAGCCGTTGAACAGGACATCCCCGCCGAAAATCGTGTCATGCCCCACGAAGCTCACACTGCCGGGAGAGTGGCCCGGCGTATGGCGCACTTCGAACTCGAGCTGCCCGACGCTCAGCCGCTGACCCTGAGCCAGCTCATGGTCGGGCGCGGGCGGGCTCTCGGGCCGCAGGCCGAACCACGCCGCCTGTTCCGCCAAGGCGTCGTAAAGAGAGCGGTCGGCCGGATGAAGAAAAACCGGAACGCCGGTGGCACGCTTTACCGCCGCGACGCCCAGGATGTGGTCGATGTGTGCGTGCGTGAGCCAGATGGCGCGGAGCGTCCAGCGCCGGGTGTCCAGCTCGGCGAGGAACATGGCGGGTTCCTCACCCGGATCGATCATGACGGCTTCCCGGGTATGCGGGTCCGCGACCAGCCAGCAATTCTCGACGAACTGGCCGTTGGGGAGCTGAACGACTTCGAGGTCAGACGCCAACTTCGGTCTTGCGCTCGGCGCGCGCTTTCCGCTCGGTGAGGTACTTCTCGACGGCGATGGCGGCAGTCGTGGCGTCGCCCACCGCGGTGGTCACCTGGCGGGTGAGCTGCACGCGCAGGTCTCCGGCGGCAAAGAGCCCGGGAATCGAGGTCATCATCCGGTCGTCCGTGATGATGTAGCCGTTCTCATCGTGCTTCAGGTGCTCTTTCACCAGCCACGAATTCGGCTTGAATCCGATGAACACGAAGCAGCCGGTCGCGGCCAAGGACGAGCGCCCACCGGTCACGGTATCCTCGAGCTCGATCGTTTTGAGGCCGTCGGGGGCGCCGACCAGCTCGAGCACCCGACGATTCCACAGGACCTCGATCTTCGGATTGGCCTGCAGCCGCTCCTGGAGCAGCTTCGAGGCGCGGAACTCGTCGCGCCGGTGGATGACGTACACCTTTTCCGCATAGCGGGTGAGGTAGTCCGCCTCCTCCACCGCCGCGTCCCCACCGCCCACGACCGCGATCGTCTCGCCCTTGAAGAACGCGCCGTCGCACACGGCACAGTAGGACACGCCGCGGCCGGCGTATTCCAGTTCGCCGGGCACACCCAGCTTGCTGGGGGTGCCTCCGGCCGTCAAAATGACCGCCGGCGCCTCGAAGATGATGCCCCGAGACGTGGCCACCTCGAAGATCCCGTCGCCTCGACGAATGATCGTCTCGGCGTTCTCCTGCCGGATCTCCGCGCCGAACTCCTGGGCGTGCGTGGCCATGAGGGCGGCCAATTCGCGCCCCTTGATCTTGTGGAAGCCGGGGTAGTCTTCGATCCACTCGGTGTTCAGCAGCTCGCCGCCGGGCACACCTCGTTCCAGCAGCACGCTGCGGAGCATGCCGCGCCCGGCGTAGAGCGCGGCGCACAGACCCGCCGGCCCCCCGCCCACGATGACGACGTCGAACACGTGGCGCTCGATCATGACATCCGATCCGAATCAGTCCTGGATATTAAACCCGCGGGGGTTCCCGGATCACCCGTGCGCGCCCTATCCCTCCGCCGACCGCTGGGCGCAGCCGGATGAGGCCGAATCCCCCCGGGCCAGGCCGGCGGCCCACTGCAGACACGGGATCCAGCGGGGCACCTGGGTGAGCGTGTAGCGGGGCGTCAGGTGGAACGCGTCGCGAAACACCACGACGTCGCCCTGCTGCGCGTAGCACGACCTGCCCGGACACACCTGGGCAACGGTCGGGAAGATCCGAATCCGGCGCTCCCCGATGCTGGCGGCAACTTCGAGTCCCGTGTATTCAGCCTCCATGCGGGTCGCGGTATCGTGGTCCTCATCGCACGCGGGTGCCGCATGCCAGAAAGCGCTACGCGCCAGGCAGCCGATGGGATCGAAGTCGAAGTGGGGTGTTTTTTCGACGATCACGATGCGCACTCTGCTGGGAATCTCGTCGAACAGTCGGCGGGCGCCATCTCGCCAGAGCCGGGCCCGTTCTTCAGACGTGAGTTGACCCACCATCCGGTCTGCGTCACCCACCGTGCTCGCGAGTACGACACCCGCGGCGTCGTATTGCGCCACCAGATTCAACAGAAGTCGCTGGTGCTGAGCGCACTCGAGGTCCTCGAATGCATCGTAGAAGTGGTGCACCCGCACCGGCCAGGGGGGGCACGCCGCCCGGATGTGCGTGACGATCTTGATCCCGAGAATGCGCCCGGCGGAGTCCAGGGCGGGCAACCAGTGCTCCGCATGCGAGTCGCCGGCCACGATGAGCGCGAGCCCCGAGGATAAGTCGCCAAGGATGCATTGGGTATCGAAGGTCCCCTGAGGGCACCGCGACACCACGGCGGGGGCGTCGATCTCGCTGCGCAGGGCAGCCAAGTTCCGGACCGCCGGGTTCCGGAATGCAGCGCGCCCGGCGAGAGTGATGCCCGCCAGCGCCGCGGTCACGACCGTCACAATCGTCGCAATGACCGCCCAAGTCGGCAGGCGGCCGAGCACGGAGTCGGCCTTCCGGAAACGGACCGGATCCTCTAGCCAGTGCTTGCTGCCCACCGCTACGCCCAACGCCAGCACACTCGCGCCCACCAGGTAACGCGGATCCTCGGTGTGCCATTGGAGTTTCGTGGCGGCCACCAAGGGCCAATGCCATAGATACCACCCGTAAGAATACAGGCCCATCCACGCCAGCACGGCCGCCACGGCGGACGGTATAGGGAGGCGCGCGCCCCGTCGAATGCCCTCGAGGAGAAGCGCGGTCGCCATCACCGGTGCGATTGTCTGCAGAAGCGGCTCCGTTGGGCGCAAGCTCGGAACGACGAGCAGCGCGGCGAACACTGCGCATCCCGTGGCGACGAAGAGCCCGCCGTGCCCGCGACCCGCCGGGTGCGGGGTCACCGCGCGGAGGCCGATGAGCCCGCCGACAGCGAGTTCCCAGATCCGCCCGGGAGTGAAAAAGAACGCGTGTGGATTGCGCGCGCGCACCAGCCATACCATCCCCGCCAACGAGAACGCGCCGAGAGCGACGATGACTCCGGCCAGGGTGCGCCGGCCGTCGAGGCGAAGGCGACGGGCGACGTACCACGTGCCGAAGAGAATCAGGGGCCAGCAGAGGTAAAACTGCTCCTCGACTCCCAGCGACCAGAGGTGGAGGAAGGGGCCTTCCTCGAGCGGTTGGTCGAAGTAAGCCACGTTCCGAAGGCCGAACGAGATGTTCGCCACATAGGCGGCTCCGACTGCCGCATCTCGCCTCAGGTCGCGCCAGTCCAGCGGTGACCAGAGCCAGACGCCCAAGGCGAGCGTCGTAACGACGACGAAAGCGAGCGCGGGCCACAACCGGCGCACCCGGCGTGCCTCGAACGCCGGCAGCGCGATTTTTCCAGTAGCCTCTAACTCGACGACGAGCAGTCGGGTGATCAGAAAGCCGGAAAGGACGAAGAAGACATCCACACCAATGAAACCACCGGAGCTCCACGGGAGCCGTGCGTGGAAGGCGACGACGGCCAGCACCGCCAGACCGCGCAGGATGTCCAGTTGATCCAGGTAGAAGCGGTCGGACTTCAAGCGCGGGGACTGCCAACGACGGGGGGCATCGCCGACCCGAGGTGCAGTACGCTCACCGCACCGTGACAGGACGACACCGTGCCCACCACGACGTCCACCGGTCCGCCGCGGTCGCCCGCGTCCGCGACGAGGCGCGCTCCAGCCTGCACGCTGGTCACGTCGAACATCCCCACCCCGTACACCCGGTGCCGGCACACGAACAGCACCGGCCCCGCCACGGCCCGGGTACGGGCAAGCTCGGCCGTCGCCGCGCGGACGGCGTCGCTCATCTCCCAGGTTCGCGGCCCCCGAATGACGGGGCACAGCGCCGGCTCGACGCAGTGCACCGGGCACAGCCAGTCGGCGAACGACACGTAGCGGGTGCCGCTGGGCGCCAGCATTTCGTAGGGCGTGCCGATGGCGACGTCCAGCGGCCGCACCTCGATCTCCCTGTGGGGCCAGCGGCCGCGGGCCTCCCGAACCAGCCATTCGTACATGAGGTGGGGCATGAGGGGCGAGGGAACGATCGCGTCGGCTGCCCCCGCGCCGTGGCGCGTCTCGCCCAGGAACCGATCGAAGAACTCACCCCATTCGGCTACGATCAGCTCCCGGGCCGGATCGGGACCCAGGTCTCGCGTGACTTGGCACCGCGGATCCCGATCGACGACCAGCAGTCTCTGGTAGGTCGCCGCCCCCCGAGCGCGGGCGCGCTCGAGCTGACTGGCGTAGAAGGTCCCATAACATCCGCCGCCGATGATGACGACGGTGTCAAGGGAGACGGTCGGGTCGGTCCGTGCGGATGTGTCGGCCACCATCCACCACCATCGTGGTTCCGGTCACGTAGTCACCGCTCTCGAGCAAGTACAACATCGCCCCCACCACGTCGTCGGGACTCCCCAGGCGGCCGAGGGGCGTGGATCGCGCGAGCCACTGTTTGGCGGCCTCGTCGTAGGCCTCGGGAACCAGCACCGCGCCGGGCGCGATCGCGTTGACCGTAATATCGGGGGCGAGACTCAGCGCCAGCAGCTTCGTGAGCATGACGATACCCGCCTTGCTCACGGAATGCGCCGCGTAGGCGGGCCAGGGCTCGAGTCCCGCGAGGTCTGCCAGGTTGACGACCTTCCCGCGCGCCTGGCGCAGGGCCGTGGCGGCTCCCTGGGTGCAGAAGAAGGCGGCGCGCAGATTCAGATCGAGAATCTGATCCCACTTCTCCGGCGTGGTCTCCTCGAAGCTGAGGCGCTCCATGATCGCCGCTGAGTTGACCAGCACGTCGAGCCGCCCAAACGTCGTCACCACGCGACCCGCGAGATCGCGAGCGGCCGAGGCATCGGTCAGGTCGGCTGGAAAACACTGGGCGCGCCCGCCACCGGCCACGATGCTGTCGCGCAGCGCCGCGGCTCCGTCACTCGAGGCATGGTGATGCAGCGCGAGCGTCATCCCGCGGGTGGCGAGCGCGGCGGCGAGCGCCCGTCCGAGCCGGCGGCCCGCACCGGTCACGAGCGCCACGCGACCCAGAAGCTCCACGATCAGCTCGCCGACGGCCTGATGGGAAGAATGACCCCGGTGGTCGTCGAGGCGGGGTCGGCA
>DATHMJ010000283.1:0-2191 GCA_035487215.1 Gemmatimonadales bacterium | reverse complement strand
TTCAGCTGCTCGATCCGTTTGCGATAGAAGCTGCCGTTGGACACAACCTCCTCGAGCTGGCGGTCGAGCAGCTCCAGCACCTTGGTGTATTCCACCCCCAACGGTCGAGCGCACGTCGGGCAATCGCCGTCGGGCCCGGCGTGGACGACCCGCTCCCGTTGGGCCTGCAGATCCTGGAATTGTTCCAGCAGCGTCCGACGATTGCTTTCGGCATCCTGGGCGTCGCGCACCCACGCCGTGCGCTGCGTCTCCGCTTCCAGTCCCGCCTCCGCGACGGCGGCTTCCAGCTCCTGGACCCGCACCCGGGTCTCCGCCAGCGCCACGGGCCCGGGAAGCTGGCCGCGCCGCGCCTCCGTCGCCGAAAGGGTTCGACGTACCTCGGTCAATTGCGCTTCGGTCTGCTGCCGTGCCCGGAATCCCTTCGCCTGACGACCGAGCCGCTCGGCCTCCTCCTGGAGCGCGGGAAGCGGCTCAAGCTGATGCCAGAATTCCTCGAGGCGCTGCTGGGCCGCGGAGGCCTCCGCCGCCTGCCGCTCCAACCGCTCGACCCGATCGCGCGTGGCGCCAACCTCGTGGTCGGCGAGCCGCAGATCGGCCTCGCGGGCCAAGGCCGTGTCGCGCAGGCGCTGGAACTGCTCGAGGATGGGCTTCAGCTCGGCGTGCCGCGCCGAGGCAGCCTCGAATGTCTTCGACGCCGCCCGCTCGCTCTTGCGAGCGGCTTGAAGCCTGGCCTGAGCCACCGTCGCGTCCCGCGCAAGCTGCTCCGGATCGGCGAGCGCGCCCCGGAGCGCCTCGACCCGCGCCCGGAGTGCGGCGCGATCTTCCTTCAGCCGCTCCTGGCCGATCCTGATCTTGTCGTACCCGATGACGCGCGAGAGGAACTGCGCCCGATCCGACGGTCCCATCGCCGCCATCACGGCCAGCTGCTTCTGGCTGGTGAAGTAGGTGTTGAAGAACTCGTCCCGGGTCATGCCCAGGATACGGGCGATTCGCTCGGTGACCGTGGCAAGACTATTGGCGATCGGGGCCGCCTCGCCGTCCTGGTACAGCGTTGCCTGGGTCAGACCGCGGACCACGCGGTAGTGGTGCGCGCCGACGGAGAACTCGAGCTCGACTTCCACCACCGCTCTCGGAGGAGCACCCCGCCGGCGGATCGTGTCGCGGCTGCCTCGTGCCGCCGGCATGCCGTACATCGCCCACGCGATCGCCTCGAGCAGGGTGGTCTTGCCGGCGCCGTTGGGTCCGAAAATGCCGGTCAGACCGGCGCCGAGCACGAGGTCGGTGTGGTCGTGTTGGCGGAAGTTGCGGAGCCGCAGCCGATGGATCTGCATCAGCTGCCCACCAGATCGCGCTCGACCGCGTCCATCAGGGCGACGCCGCGACGGACGAAGGCCTCGCGGTCCACATCCGCCGGTAGCGGACGCCGCGCGAGGAAGTCGGCGACCAGCTCGGGCAGCGTTTGCCGGCGCCCGGGCGATCCGATCCCCACCGTGCGCTGAGTCTCCGGGCGCCGCACATCCAAGTGAAAGTGCAGCGCGTCGGCCTTGAGCGCCCGAATTGCGGCGTGGTTCAGCTCCCGATCGATGTGCCGGGGCACGTCATCCACCCGAAGGCGAACGATCCGGTCACGCACGCCTCCGCGAACGCCGGCCACGCGCGCGGCAATCAGCTCGTCGATCTCCGTGGCGGTCAACCCGCCACCGTGGATCTGCTCGAGGTCGAGCACCGCCCGGGCCAGAGGCACGGGACGCCGCTCGGCCGCGCCGGTCTCGACGTCCACGAGCAGCCAGCCCTTGCCGTCCAGCCCGTGGGCAAGGTCGTCGGCCAGCTCACCCCAGACGTTGGGCGTCACGTACTCCAGCGCGCCCGCGTACCAGGCCCGCGGGCCGACCCGATGCTGCACGTGATAGTGGCCGAGGGCGACGTAGCTCCACTCATCGAGATGGAGGTCACGCGGGGCGACGACGGCGCCGCCGTACTCCACCCCGGCACGGTCGAAGGGGAACACGCCCTCGACCTCGCAGTGGACCACCAACACCTGGCGCCCCGCGCTGCCCTCGGGGCGCATCACTGGCCGCTCGCCCCCGATTACCGCCTCGTGCGGCACCGCGAGGACCGAGAGATCGTGCTTCGGAAAGACGAACCGCCTCGGCGCGTCGATCGCGACCTCGATCCCCAGCTCCTCGAACAG
>DATHMJ010000282.1:0-3911 GCA_035487215.1 Gemmatimonadales bacterium | reverse complement strand
CCGACACCTACCGCCTCGCGGTGGCGCTCGACCCGGCAAGCCGCGGAGGTTCCAAGGCCGTCCACGCGCTGCGAACCGGACAGGCACTCAAGATTAGTGCCCCGCGCTCCGGCTTCCCGCTGGCGCCGGGACCCGTCCCGGCGGTGCTGATCGCCGGCGGCATCGGGATCACGCCGATCCTCACGATGGCCTACGCCCTCAATGGCGAGGACCGACCGTGGCAGCTGCACTACGCTTTCCGCTCCCAAGCCGCGGCAGCACTCCTGCCGGAGTTGTCCACCCTGGCCGCGCCCCGCCCCGAGCGCCTCCGCCTGTATCCCGACGAGCCGACCGGGCGGCCGTCGATCGATATATCCGCCCTGGTCACGGCCGCGCCCCCGGATGCTGAGCTGTACTGTTGCGGGCCTGCCGGCATGCTCGACGCGTTCGCCGCGGCGACCCGCGACCTCGATCCGGCAAGGGTGCATGTCGAGCGCTTCACCCGCGAGGCCTCCCTCGTACCAGGCGGCAACGCGCTTACCGTGCGGCTTGCCCGATCCGAGCTCACCCTGCAGGTGGGGTCCGAGGACAGCATCCTCGAAGCTGTCCTCGACGCGGGCGTCGACGTGGAGTACTCCTGCATGGAAGGGATTTGCGGCAGCTGTCGCACGCGGGTGCTGCGCGGCGTGCCCGACCACCGGGACCTGGTGCTGACTGAACAAGAGCGGGCGGACGACGACGTCATGCTGATCTGCTGCTCACGCGCGAAGGGGGATGACCTTGAGCTTGACCTCTGATCCCGCCAGCCCCTGGCTTACCCTCCTCCTCGACGGGGCAAGCGCCCAGCTGCACGCGCTTGAACGTAGCGGGATCTTCCCTGCACGGCTGTGCGTCCACCCCGAGGTCCACGCGCTGATCGCTACGCTGCGGGCCTCCGAGCTAGCCGAGGGCGCAGACCTCCTCGTGCTCGGCACCGAGTTGGTGGCCGATACCAACGTGGGCCGCGATGGCTTCGCTCTCGTTCCGTGACCAGATATCGAGACGGGCACGGGCGCGCTCCCGGCACTTCACCGTTGACGCTTGATAGCATCGCCCGCATGGCGGCGAGGGCAGGCAGAAAGGGTCAGCACGCCGCCCGGCCGGCCCTAACCCGCGGCCGCGACCTCGTCGATGTCACGCAGGAATGGGTCACCGAGCTCGGCGACATCCGGACCACCCCGTTCCTGATCGCGCTTACGCTGCAGCGGCTGTCGCTCTATATCGAGCGCGAGTTCACCGCGATGTCTCGCGCCCGGGGCATCGGGCCGGGCGACATGCGGATTCTCTTCGCCCTGGCCCGCGTTCCCAGCCATCAGCTCCCCCCCAAGGATCTGCTCAAGGAGCTGCTGATCACCTCCGGCGCGGTGAGCAAGCAGGTTGACCGGCTCGAGGAGCGCGGCCTCGTCACCCGCATCGCCGATCCGGACCTGCTGCGCGGGATCCTCATCCGGCTCGAACCCTCGGGTCGGGAGTTGGCCGACGAGGTCACCCGGGAGATCCTCACCTCCTGCTACGGCCTGGAGACCCTGAAGCCGGAGCAGGCCGAGCGCGCACAGAAAACCCTCGAGGAGTTGCAGCGGGTGATGGAGTCAGCTCTCTTCGGCGAGTGATGCCACCGCACCCGCGACGGCCCACCCAGGCACCGACCATCCCTCGGGCAGCCATGCCCTCCCGGATCGCGCATCGGCCACGAGTACGTAGCCATAGCGAAACGGTGCGCCCGACACCCGCTCACCGACGAGCGCGCGCACCGCGAAACCTGCACGGTCAAGCGCTAGGACGACCGCCGTGACCGATGCGGTCGGGTCCGAGGTGCGCAGCACCACGGTGGCGACCGGGCCGCGGATCGGGGCGTCGCGCACGAGCAGCCACCACACCCCGACTGCGCCGTTGTCGATGTTGTCGGCGAGCACGTCGAGGCCAAGCTCCGCCGCGGTGTGGGCGTTGGCGACGACAGCGGTCGTGCCGTCACCCGCGGCGACGTCGCGCGCCGACTCGTATGAGATCCGCTCGGTCGCGGTCACCGTTGCGTGCGGAAGTAGCTCGCCCAGCCGACGGCTGCACTCATGCACGGCGCCGTGTCCGAACACCTGCTTGATCTCCGAGGTCCGGGCGCCGGGTCGCGCCAACAGCAGGCAGCGAAACGGCACGACGTATTCCCCGGCTACCTGGACGGCACTGCCTCGAAGCAGTCGGTAAACCGAACCGGGTCCGGTGGCGGTGGTTTCCGGCCGGAGCAGAATGCCGTCGATATCTCCACGGTGGAGGGCTTCTACCATCGCCTCGGTCCGGTCGAACCAGACGGGGACGAGCGGACGTACGCGCGCCGAGATATCGGCGGCGGCGCTGCCCGCGAACGTGTGTGGCCCGCCGGGGACCCCGACCCGAATAGCCTCCATTACCCCCGCCACAGCCCTGTCTCGACAATCAGTGGATGCGCCTGCTCGGTGAATTGGGCGAAACCTTCCTCATGGTCGTGTGTCCGAATCGACTCGAGGCAGTGGGTGCCAAAATTCATAATTGCCATTTTCCAGACGGCGCCGATCTGACACGGGCGTGGCTCGGCTTCTTTCTTCCATTGGCCGAGAAGTCGCTGGTCGACTTGATTTCGAGCATAGCCCAGCAAGTCATCGAGACCTTCCTGGCGACCACTTCCGGACGACTTGAATCCGCCGAACGACAATCCCATGAAGTGAATGGGGATTGTCCTGCTAGACAGGTCAATACAGGTCGCGTCAGGAGGATATTTCCTTCACCTGCCGAGTTGACTTCGGGTGGAGCGGTCGCTCGCCGACGACCGCTGTAGACCCACTCGTTTCGTCGGACCCCGCCCGGTCGTTGATCGACCGTTCTCGCTACCAGCGTCGCCCGCGCGATCAGGACTCGATGCGGCTCGCGCCGGTTTCGAGAACGTTGGTCGAGATCATCCGTAACTTGATCCCTGTCGACCCTGGACATGCCACGCACTCACGAGCCCCCGCCGGATGCACCGCACCGAATTGCATGAGCTGGCCAAAGAAGCAGCTGCTCGAGGCGGGACATCGCACCGACACGGTGCAGACGGACACATCCGCATCATCCACGCCGCCACCGGCGAACTCCTCCGCGAGCTAACCCTGAACCCCAGCAACGACTACCAACCCACCGGCGCACCAAAAGGCCCCAAACGGAAAAAGTTCCGAACCTAACGCAGGTTCGGAACTATTCCGATGTCTTGAGACATCACACTGGTAGCGGGGACAGGATTCGAACCTGCGACCTCTGGGTTATGAGCCCAGCGAGCTACCGAGCTGCTCCACCCCGCGTCGGTAAACGCAAGGTTACCGAACGCTCGCGAGGCCGCCAAATCCCGCGCTCAGCGGAGGTGACGGGTTCAGTGCGACGGCGGGTTCAGCCCATAGCGCTGTCTGATGTCGTCCATCCAGTCCGGCGAGCCGTAGGTCAGCCCGTATTTGTCCGCCAGCTCGCCGAACTCAGGCAGCTCGTGCAGAACCTTGCCGAGCGGGTCATTCGCATGCTCGACGAGCAGCTCACCCAGCTCGCGGAAGTAATTCTCGAACCCGCCCGGAGTGATGATCTCGATGATGCGGCCGGGCTCGCTGCCGGCGTTCCACATGGCATGCATTTGCCCGCGCGGCTTGGTGATGTAGCCACCGGGACCGAGCACGACTTCGCTGTCGTCCGAGCGGAAGCCGATCTCGCCGGCCAACACGATCGAATGCTCGTCCTCGCGCGTGTGCCGGTGCGCCGCGGTGAGCAAGCCCACCTCGAACGGATGCTCGACGATGGACACCTCGCCGCCGTTGGTGCGGCTGGAGAGCTTGAACACAGCCCCAAAACCCGGGAGCGCTACGTACTGTCCCTCCCCGGGCTGCACAACCGTCACCGGAATT
>DATHMJ010000281.1:0-3618 GCA_035487215.1 Gemmatimonadales bacterium | reverse complement strand
TCCACTACACCATGGGCGGGCTCTGGGTGGACTACAACCTGATGAGCACGGTTCCGGGACTGTTCGTCATCGGCGAAGCCAACTTTTCGGATCACGGGGCCAACCGGCTCGGCGCGAGCGCGCTCATGCAGGGCCTGGCGGATGGATATTTCATCCTTCCCTATACCATCGGCGACTATCTCGCGAGCGCTCGGCTCGACCGCCCGGAGGCAGGCAGCGCCGAGGTAAGGGGCGCCGAAGCGGCCGTCAACGACCGGGTCAGCACGCTTCTCGGCATCAAGGGAAAGCGCACGGTCGATTCGTTCCACCGCGAGCTGGGCAAGCTCATGTGGGACAAGTGCGGGATGGCCCGGCGAGCAGACGGCCTGCGCGACGCGATCCAGCGCATCCCGGTGATCCGCGAGCAGTTCTGGCACGACGTGAACGTGCCGGGCAGCGACGTCGAGCTGAACCAGGCGTTGGAGAAGGCCGGCCGCGTCGCCGACTTCCTGGAGCTGGGCGAGCTGATGTGCCGGGATGCGCTCCATCGCGAGGAGTCCTGCGGCGGGCACTTCCGTGAGGAATATCAGACCCACGATGGCGAGGCCAAGCGCGACGACGACCGTTTTGCCTATGTGGCGGCCTGGGAGTGGCGAGGTGCGGAGCAGGAGCCCTGTCTCCACAAAGAGCCGCTGGCCTTCGAGAACGTGAAGCTCGCGACCCGGAGTTATAAATGAAGCCGTTGGCCGTTAGCCATTGGCTAACAGGCGGAGCCGTTGGCTGCCGATGCACCTGAATCTTCGCGTGTGGCGCCAGCCCAGCCCCGGCGCGCCCGGGCGCTTCGTCAACTACGAGGCTCGCGACATCAGTCCGGACGCCTCGTTTCTCGAGATGCTGGACGTGGTGAACGACCGGCTCATCCACCAAGGGGACACGCCGATCGCCTTCGATCACGATTGTCGTGAGGGGATCTGCGGGTCGTGTGGGATGATGATCAACGGCGTCGCCCACGGGCCGGAGCGCGGCACCGCCACCTGTCAGCTGCACATGCGCCGCTTTCAGGACGGCGACACCATCGTGATCGAGCCGTGGCGCGCGCGGGCGTTTCCGGTGATCCGGGATCTGGTCGTCGACCGAACCGCCTTCGATCGGATCATTCAGGCCGGCGGCTTCATCTCCGTCCACACCGGCGGCGCCCAGGATGCAAACAACATCCCCATCCCTAAGGACGCGGTGGATCGGGCGATGGACGCCGCGCAATGCATCGGGTGCGGCGCGTGCGTGGCCGCGTGCCCGAACAGCTCCGCCTCGCTCTTCACCGCGGCCAAGATCACGCACCTCGCCTTGCTGCCCCAGGGCCAACCCGAGCGGCAGCGGCGGGCCCTGGGCATGGTGATGCAGATGGACGTGGAGGGCTTCGGCGGGTGCACGCTCTTCGGCGAGTGCCAGGAGGCGTGTCCCAAGCAGATCGGAATCGAAACGATCTCGTTGATGAACCGCGACTACCTGCGGGCGATGCTCACGCTCCGGCCCGCCGCCGGAAACGGCGGCGGGGAATAGCCCCGCCGGCCCGAGCTACCGCGCGCCGAGGGGCTGGGATCGGGGCCAGGTGTTGTTGGAGCGATCGACGTCGGGCAGGAGAGTGTCGGGGTCGATCCGCACGCCGGTGACGTCGCCGGGCACCCGCGCCACGTAGGTGTCACCCCGAAACCAGATGTCCACCGGCAGCTTCAGCTTGCTGGTTCCGCCCCCGCCCAGTGTGAGTGCCAGCTCCAGCGGCATCGGCATGCCGCCGGCGCTCCGCAGGTAAATCCGCGACGCCACGCCCGCCGAGTCGGAAACGGTGACCGAATCCACCGCCTGATCGATCGTCCCGGCGGTATAGAACCATCCCCGCCAGAACCAGCTCAAGTCTTCGCCCGTGCCGTCGTCCATGGTGCGGAAGAAGTCCGCCGGGGTCGGGTGCTTGTAGGCCCAGCGGCGGATGTACTCGCGGAACGCCGGGTCGAACCGGTCGGGACCGAGCACGACGTCGCGCAGGAGGCGAAGTCCCAGGCCCGGCTTGTTGTAGCCGAGCTGACCAACATCCTGGAGCCGGTCGGGCGGCGTCATGATCGTCTCCTGCGGCCGGCCCGACTGGACGTACTTGAGATAGTCCTCGTTGCTGCTGCGCCGGTTCGGGTGCCCGGGGTACTGCTGCTCCCAGTTGTAGTGGTTCATGAAGGTGTTGAAGCCTTCGTCCTGCCACGCGTACAGACGCTCGTTGCTTCCGACCAACATCGGGAACCAGGTGTGGCCGAACTCGTGGTCGGTGACCCCGTACAGCCCCTGCGGGGTCGTACGGTTGCGGCAGAAGACGATCATGGGATACTCCATGCCGCCTTCGATGCCGTTCACGTTGGAGGCGTTCGTGTAGGGATAGGGCCACCACTGCTTCGAGTAGCGCTCGATCGCGAGCTTGCCGTATTCACTGGCGCGGTTCCAGATCGAGTCGGCCGAAGGCGGATAGAAGCTCATCACGAGCACCTTGCCTTGATTCGCGCCCACCGCATCCCAGATGAATTGGCGCGCCGCCGCCCAAGCGAAGTCGCGCACGCTGTCCGCGGTGAAACGCCAGATCAGCGTACCGCCCGCGCCGGCCGGGCGTGAAGAGGGGTCGTCGATCTCGTCTTTGCCCCGAATCATCACGGTGTGGTCACTGCGACGCGCTTCGGCGAGGCGGGAGCGCTGCGCCGCGGTGAGGACCTGCTCGGGGTTTCTGAGCGTGCCCGTCGCCGCCACCAGCATGTTCGCCGGCACCGTGAGACTCACGTCGAAGCTGCCGTACTCCAGGTAGAACTCGCCGTAGCCCAGATACTGCTCGGTGTTCCAGCCGCGCACATCGTCGTACACGGCGAGCCGAGGATACCACTGGGCGACCTCGAAGATCGTGGACCCGTCCACGGCCTCGATGCCCATCCGGTTCCGATCGGGGCCAAAGGGGAAGGTCCAAGAGATCGCGAGAACCTGGCGCCCCTTGGGTGGCAACGGCCGGGGCAGCTCCACCCGCATCATGGTGTTGTTGACCGAATAGGGAAGTGGCGCAGCTGCCCGGGCGGCTCGCCCCTTGGCCGGAGCGATCGCCGGCTCGCCGACCCACACGAGCCTGACCCCGCCGTCGGTCGGTGTGCCGGGATTGAGCGCGGTTCCCCGGCTGCCCGGTCCGTACAGGTTCTGGTCCAGTTGGAGCCAGAGGTAGCGCAGTGTGTCGGGCGAGTTGTTGGTGTAGGTGATACGCTCGTCGCCGACGACCGCCTTCGCGACGGTATCGAGCGTCGCGTTGATCGTGTAGTCCACCCGCTGTTGCCAGTAGGCCGGCCCGGGAGTTCCGGCGCCGGTTCGGATCAGGGTCGGCGTGGGAAGATCGAGCCGGCGAAAGGGCGACTCGTCCTGGTGGGCCGGCAGTGGCGCTGTCTGGGCCGATAGCGTGGCCGGGGACAGCGCAAGGAGGAGAACCGCGAGTCTGCGCATAGGGGAGTCGGTTGGTCGAGCGGGTTACAGCTTCGGCAGGGTCACACCGGTCTGCGCCTGGTACTTTCCGGCCTTGTCCTTGTAGCTGGTCTCGCAAACGTCGTCGTCGTCCGCCTCGAAGAACAGGAC
>DATHMJ010000280.1:0-3755 GCA_035487215.1 Gemmatimonadales bacterium | reverse complement strand
GGCCAGCGCCGCGGGCGACGGCTCCGATCCAGGCTCGTCTGGCTCGAACGGACTGGTCATATCGGAGCGTAGCAACGGCGGCGCCGCTGCGCCAGTGCGCGCCGCACCGACACAGGTGCGCTGTGATGGACGGATTCAGGGGGGTGTGATCGCGCCGTCATCGGCGATCCGCGCGGAGGCGGGGCCGAAGTCTTCCTCGGAAAGCGACCGTATCGCTGGGATGGTCGCGTCGAGCGTATCGGGCGCGGGGCCCTGGAGCGGAGCCTGGCGCATCGGCACAAGCCGCGCCCGCACCAGTCGCCCGTCGCCCGCGAGCTCGAGCTGGAGGACGCCGGTGAGCGCCTGCGGCCCGACGAGATTGAACCCGCGATAGGTGGCAAAGTTGCCGAGCGAGTAGACGATCGGCTTGCCCTTCCAGAACTCGACACCGCGCAGCACGTGCGGACCGTGCCCCACTACCGCATCGGCGCCGGCATCGATCACCGCGTGGGCCCAGGCGCGCAGATCGCCGCGGGGCTCCTTCCCCAGCGATTCGGCGACGAACGGAACGTGAACCGCGGCCGATCCCTCCGCGCCTCCGTGGAACGTCACGATCAGGACGTCCACCAGGCGATGCAGTGAGTCGACGGCGGCGGCACTCGCCGGGATGTCCAGCAGATCGTACGCGAACGGATAGGTCGTGAATCCGATCACTCCGACGGTGGTCATCAGCTCACCCCGACGAACCGTATCGACGACCACCCGTCCCAGCGGCCCATAGGTCGTGAGGCCCAGCCGCGCGAGCGTGGTCTCGGTCGAGGCGCGGCCGTCGAGCCCGAAATCGTTCGCGTGGTTGTTCGCGAGGTTGAGATGGGTGAAGCCGGCCTCGGCCAGCCGAGGGGCGAGGAGCGTGGGCGTGAGGAACGCGTAGCAGCCGACCGGAGCGGGCTTCGCCTTCTTCGAGGCGGGCTTCTTGTGAGGCTTGTGTCGGGGAGGCCGGGCGGCCGGAGGCTTCGCTGCGACGGGTTTCGCGGCGGCGGGCTGCTTGATCGGCGCCACGATACCGTTCCATACGACGGACTTCTTCTTGCCGCACTTCTCGGTCTCTCCACTGTCCGCCAGCACGCCCTCGAAGTTGCCGATCACCAGATCGCCGGTGAGTGCGGGCCGGGCCGCGGCAAGGAACGCACGCCCGCTGTCCGGGGGCACACCGTCGGGCAGCGTCGCCGTGCCGAGGTTGATGTCGCCCACGAACGCGAGGCGCACATTGGTCGTGAGACGGTGGCGCGGCGCAGCGGTATCGGGAACGCCGAGGGGCGCCGCCTCAGCTGGCGAGACCGCGCGTGGCGCGACGGGAGCCGGAGCAGGTGGTGGAGCTGTCTTCGACGAGGCGCATGCAGTGAGCAGCGCCAGCAGGGTCGACGCGGCGACCCGGCAGGAAGAGATGGTCAGGAGGCGGCCGTCGGGCGTGGGGTGCTCCCGAGATAGGCGGCCAGGCGCCGCACGGTCTCGTCGCGTCCGACGACGACCAGCAGCTCGTTCACCGGCTCGGAGACGGTCGAGCCGGTGAGCACTACGCGGATCGGCTGGAGCAGGTCGCCCAGCTTGAGGTGGTTCCCCTCGGCGGCGTTCTTGAGGACGTCGAGCAGATGGTCGCCCGTCCATTCGCTCGATGGAACGGCGTCCAGGATGCGCTGGGCCAGCTCCAGGCTCTGCCGGAAGCGGGGGCCCATCTTGGCGACGAGCTGCTCGCCCTTCTGGTCGAGCTTGGCGCGCGAGCCGTCTAGGCGTACCGCCACCTGGTCGGCCAGCTGCACGATCGTGCGGGAGCGCGCTTTCACCGCATCGATCAACGGGCGGAGATCCCGGCCGTCCGGCGCGACGCCCAGGCGCGCCAGCTCGCGGCGAACGGCATCGAGCAGCTCGTCGGCCGGCGTGGCGGACAGGTACTGGCCGTTCATCCACTCCAGCTTGGTCACGTCGAATACCGCGGGCTTCCGCTGGATCCCCTCCAGCGAGAAGAGCCGGATCATCTCGGGCTCGGGGAGGATCTCGCGATCGCCCCCGGGCGACCAACCGAGCAGCGCGAGGAAGTTCCGCATGGCGGCGGGGAAGATGCCCTGATCGCGGTAGTCGCCTACGGCTGTGGCGCCGTGCCGCTTGGACAGCTTCTTCCCGTCCGGACCCAGGATCATGGGCACATGCGCGAATATCGGCGGCTCGTGGCCGAGCGCGCGGTAGAGTAGGATCTGCTTGGGGGTGTTGGAGACGTGGTCGTCGCCGCGGATCACGTGAGTGATCTTCATCGCGATGTCGTCGGAGACCACCGCGAGATTGTAGATGGCGGAGCCGTCGCTCCGCAGAATGACGAAGTCGTCCAGCTCCTGGCTGTGCACCGTGATGCGCCCGTGGACGGCATCCTCCCAGGTCACTTCCTGGTCGGGCACGAAGAAGCGGATGGTGAACGGGAGGGCGCGCTGCACGCGGTCGCGGACTTCGTCCGGCGTGAGTCGCCAGCAGCGCCGGTCGTAGCGAAAGCCGCCGCCGGTGGCTTCGGCCTTGGCCCGGCGCTCTTCCAGCTCTTCCCGGGTGCAAAAGCAGCGGTAGGCTTTGCCCTCAGCCAGCAGGCGCTCGGCGTCTGCGCGGTGGCGTGCGGCGTAGGCACCCTGGAAGTATGGGCCCTCGTCCCAGGTGATGCCGAGCCAGCCGAGGCCGTCGAGGATGACGCGGGTGTGGGCGTCGGTGCTGCGCTCGCGGTCGGTGTCTTCGATGCGCAGGATGAACACGCCGCCCACATGTTTGGCGTAGAGCCAATTGAAGAGGGCGGTGCGCGCGCCGCCGACGTGGAGATAGCCGGTCGGGGAGGGAGCGAAGCGGACGCGGGGTGGAGTCATCGGTCGAAGAACGGTAACCGGTGAACGGGGTGAGGTAAACGGCGAAGCGCAAATCGCGCGGCCTCAGCAACGACGCGCCTATTTCTTCGGAGCTCCAGCATGATCGTGCATCTGATCGACGCTACGTACGAGCTGTTCCGCCATTTTTACGGGATCCGGCGCGCGAAGAAGACGGATCCGCCCTACGGTGCGGTGGCGGGCGTGCTCCACACCATCGCGCAGATGCTGGAGGAAGGGGCGACGCACATCGGGGTCGCGACCGACCACGTCATCGAGTCGTTCCGGAACGACCTGTGGCCCGGCTACAAGACCGGCGAGGGCATCGAGCCCGTGCTGTGGGCCCAGTTTCACCCGCTGGAGGACGCCCTTGTCGCCATGGGCGTGGCGACCTGGCCGATGATCGAGCTCGAGGCCGACGACGGGCTCGCCTCCGCGGCTCACCTCGCGGCCGGGGACGACCGGGTGGAGAAGGTGTGCATCTGGACCCCGGACAAGGATCTCGCGCAGTGCGTCGTCGGGGAGCGGGTGGTGCAGGTGGATCGGAGAGGCAAGCGGATCTACGATGAGCCTGGGGTCCGCACGAAGTACGGGGTGGGGCCTGCCTGGATCCCGGACTACCTCGCGTTGGTGGGCGATTCCGCGGACGGCTACCCCGGCATCGCCGGGGTCGGTCCCAAGACGGCGGCAACGGTCATCAATCGGTACGGCCACATCGAGCAGTTTCCCGTCGCGGTGTTGGGGGACAATCGGGGGCGTGCGCTCCTCTTCAAGCGGCTGGCGACGCTTCGAACCGACGCGACGCTGTTCGGGGATGTCGATGAGTTACGCTGGCGGGGACCGACGGCGTCGTTCGCGCGGATGGCGGAGACGATCGGCGACATG
>DATHMJ010000279.1:0-3646 GCA_035487215.1 Gemmatimonadales bacterium | reverse complement strand
GGTTCCGCTCATCCTCGGGGCGTTGTTGTACCCCGCGCTCAGCTGGTTTCCGATGCTCTCGAGGCGGTTCCTCCCCTTGGGTCGGTTCTTCCCGATCCTCGGCATGCTCCTGGTCGCGGGCGGACTCGGTTTCTCGGTCTGGGCCCGTCGGCACCTGGGCCGGAACTGGAGCGCGAGCGTCGTGGTGAAGGAGGATCACGCCCTGATCCGGACCGGTCCTTATCGACGGGTCCGGCACCCTATTTACACCGGGATCCTGCTCGCTTTTCTCGGGATGACCCTCACCATCGGCGAATGGCGCGCCCTCATCGGCCTCGCGTTGGTCGTCGCATCGTTCGTGCGGAAGGGGCAGGTGGAGGAGGAGAGAATGCGGGAGACCTTCGCGGAATACGCGCAGTACGAGCGGGAGACGAACGCGCTCGTCCCTTACATCTATTGAGTCGCAGGCGGTGCCCCGCCTACCTTCGGCCATGCCCGGAGGCCAGTCGTTCGACGCGGTCGTGGTGGGTGGCGGGCCCAATGGGCTCGCGGCCGCGGTCGCCCTGGCCCGGGCCGGCCGGTCGGTCCAGTTGATCGAAGCCGAGCCGACCGTCGGCGGCGGGTGCCGCTCGGCGGAGCTGACGCTGCCCGGGTTCGTGCACGACGTCTGCAGCGCCGTCTATCCGCTTGGTGCCGGGTCTCCCTTCTTCGCACAACTCCCGCTCGATCGGCACGGTCTCCGGTGGATCGAGCCGGACGTTCCCCTTGCGCATCCACTGGACGACGGGGCGGCGCTGCTGCTCCACGGCGTCGACGAGACGGCCGAGCGACTGGGACCCGATGCGAGCGCCTATCGCGATCTGGTGGGGCCGGCGGTGCGCGACTGGGACGTCATCATCGGCGATCTGGCGGGGCCCTTCCGCATCCCGCGTGGCCCCCGGAAGCTCGCGGCCGCCGCGCGATTCGGTCTGCGTGGCCTGCGCTCCACGATCGCGATGGCGCGGAGGTTCCGCACGCCAGAGGCGCGCGCGCTCCTGGCTGGATGTGCCGCGCACTCCATGCTGCGATTGTCGGAGCCGCTCACTGGTGGGATCGGCCTCATCTTCCTGGCGAGCGCGCACGCGGTCGGGTGGCCGATCGCCGCCGGCGGCGCGCAGCGGATCGTCGATGCACTCGCCGCGCACCTCATCGAGCTGGGTGGTGAAATCGTGACCGGCAAAAGGGTCACGTCGCTCGACGTGATTCCGGGCTGCCGAGCGATGTTGCTGGACCTTTCGCCCCGCCAGGTCGTCGAGGTTTGGGGCGAGCGACTGCGCCGGCAGTTCGGCGGAGAGTGGTACCTGCGTCAGCTGAGACAGTTTCGCTACGGGCCCGGCGCGTTCAAGCTCGATCTCGCGCTGGACGGTCCAATCCCGTGGCGCGATCCGCAGGTCGCGCGAGCCGGCACGGTTCACGTCGGCGGGACGCTCGAGGAAGTGGCGCTCGGAGAAGCGGAGGTGGCCGACGGGCGTGTGCCCGATCGGCCGTTCGTGCTGGTGGCGCAGCAGTCGTTGTTCGATCCCACGCGCGCGCCGGCTGGGCGGCACACGGCCTGGGCGTATTGCCATGTGCCGAACGGCTCGACGGTCGATATGACCGAGCGGATCCTGGGCCAGATCGAGCGCTTCGCCCCCAAGTTCCGCGACCGGATCCTCGCCATCACTCGGCACAGCCCGGCGGATTTCGAGCGCTACGACGCGAACTATGTCGGCGGCGACATCGCTGGTGGACGTGCGGACCTGGGGCAGCTCTTCACGCGACCGGCTTGGCGGCTGGACCCGTATGGAACGCCCGATCCCGGAATTTTCCTGTGCTCCGCGTCGACGCCACCCGGCGGAGGCGTGCACGGGTTGTGTGGGTGGTACGCGGCGCAGTCGGCGGTGCGGGGCGTCTTGCGGAGGTAGGGTGGTGGGGGTGGGGGTGCGCGTGCCGATGGGCTGGGTCGCGGGGTATTGATCCGAAGGAAAGCCGAAACAATATTGTGGGGCACTTTTCTCGTTGGGATCGATGGACGAGCGGCTCGTTCATGATGCCCGGGCGGTGGCCTACTTGGCGCTGCGCCGGTGGATCCTTTTTTCGCAGACGTCGCGGTGCGCGGTCGTAGCTCAGGTGATTCCGTGTCGGTGGATCGAGGTGGTCGGTGCGTTGCGAGGATGCGGGGCGCGGCATGTCGTGTATGCAGTGGCACACTTTAGAGTGGCACTATTTGCACTGTAGATCGGCGGGCGTGAATGCTGCACTGTGAGTGCGTGCCGTCTGTCAACGTCGCCTTCGGTCGAACCGTGCGCGCCTTGCGCGAGAACGCGGGGTATTCGCAAGAGCGGTTCGCGCACGCCATCGGGGTGCATCGCACGTACATCGGCGCGCTGGAGCGCGGCCAGGCCAATCCTACGTTGCAAACGATCGTCAGTATCGCGCGAGGTCTCCGCGTGAGTCTGCCCATTCTGTTCCAAGTCGTCGAGTCCTGGCAGGGTGGTGGGGCGCCGCCGGGATCGGCTGGGCCGGCGACCGGCTCGCGTGCCAAGGGCCGCCGTGGTGGGCAGGCCACGGACGGTCGAGTGGTGCGCGAGCGGCTCCGGCGGCGCTACGCGCCGTGGTCGCCGGCCGACTCGTGCGCTCCCATCGGCGGCGCGGCCCGGGAGCGGGGTCTCTTGCGCGCCCGGGTTGGCTGACGCGATGGATGCCGACGAGCCCGATACCGGTGGGACGGCCGACGAGGCGCGGGTGGATCGTGGCTCGCGCGACGGCATGGCGTTTCGAGAGCTCTTCCACCACCATTTCGCGCCGCTCTACCGGTTCGTGTACCGCTACGTCCATTCGGCGGAGACCGCCAAGGACCTGGTGCACGAAGCGTTCTTGCTGCTGTGGCGCCAGCGAGCCCAGGTGAGCCTCGACAGCACCAGCGCCAAGAGCTACCTCTTCACCATCGCCCGGTACCGGGCGCTCGATTACCTGCGGCGGCGGCGGCGCGAGGAGCAGTGGCAGCGACGCTACGCCGATCCCATCATGGCGGACGGTGAGCCCGCGCTGGCCACTGATCCGTATCAGGAGCTTGCCGCCAGCGAGACGGCTGCCGCGATCCGGCATGCGGTGGATACGTTGCCCCGCCGCCAACGCGAAGTGTTGTTGCTGCGCTGGCAGCGCCAGGCCAGCTATGACGAGATCGCCGAGACGCTCGGCATCTCGCCCAAGACCGTCGCCATCCACGTCGGCCGCGCCATCCAGCGTCTCCGCGAGCTGCTCGCCCAAACCCGCTAGCCCCTGCCCCCGCCGTTGTAGGTATTTCTCCGCGCACGGACGACTAATAGGTGAAGGGTCCCGTCGGACCGTCACCCGCGCTGAGAGTATCGCCCCATGAGTGAAGTGGATTGGGAGCTGCTCGACCGATACCTGTCTGGGGAAGCGACGCCGGAGGAGCGCGCCCGGGTCGAGGCGTGGCTGGCCGAAGACCCGGAGCGATGGGCGCAGGTGGCGGAGCTGCGGCAGGCGATCGAGCAGGCGGCCCTCAGCGAGCCGGCGGTGGAGGAGGCCAAGGCTGAGGTGTGGGCCAGGTTGCAGCGCGAGGTCGGTGGGCCGGAGGCCGACCGGAAGCGCGCGCCCGCGAGGGGCATCACGGCCGTCCCCGAGC
>DATHMJ010000278.1:0-2259 GCA_035487215.1 Gemmatimonadales bacterium | reverse complement strand
AGTCCCATCGACACGAGTGCCTCGGCGCTCGAGATCGACGCGGAGGTTCGCAGGCTTCGCGCCGAGGGGCGCCCCGTCATCGGGGTCGATGGAGAGCGGCTTCGGCAACTCAGGCCGGACGTCGTCGTGACCCAGGGGCTCTGCGAGGTGTGCGCCGTCGCCGACGGTGAAGTGCACCGCCTGGCCGCGGCGCTCGATCACTCCCCCGAGATCGTCTCCCTCTCGGCGACGACGGTTGAGGGCATCTGGCTCGACCTCCGCCGGGTCGCCACCGCGCTCGATCTCGCGGCGGATGCAGAGGAGATGGTGTTGGGGCTTCGGAGCCGGCTCGCCCGGCTCGCGCCGCGGGCGCGGTCGAGGCGTCCGCGGGTGCTCTGCGTCGAGTGGCTCGAGCCGCTGTACTTCGCGGGACATTGGGTGCCGGAGTTGATCGCGGCCGCCGGAGGACAGGATGTCGGCGCCGATGCGGGAAGCCACTCGACCCGGCGCGCGTGGAGCGACGTGACGACTCTGCATCCGGACCTGATTCTCGTCGCGCTCTGCGGTTTCGGTGTCGAGCGCACGCGCCGAGACCTCGACGCGCTCCCCGATGGGGAAGCCCGACGGGCGCTTGATGGAGCGAACGTGTGGGTGATCGACGGCAACGCCTACACGTCGCGCCCGGGACCACGCGTGGTGGACGGCGCCGAACGGATTCGGGCGGCGCTCGACGGGCACGAGCGGCCCGGTTTGCGCCGGTGGAAGCCCGGTCGAGCGGCATGAGCGACGCGGGACGGGGCGTCGAGCTCGCCGCCCTTCTGTTTGCGGTCGTGATCGGACTCGGGGCGCTGGCTCGCCGCCTCGTCATCCCCTACCCGATTCTGCTCGTCATCGGTGGAGTGCTGCTTGGGTTCGTGCCGGGGCTTCCGCCGGTCCGGCTCGATCCCAGCCTGATCTTCTTCGTCTTCCTCCCCCCGATCCTGTTCTCCGCCGCCTACTTCACCTCATTCCGAGACTTCCGCCGGAATTTCAGATCCATCACGCTCCTGGCGCTCGGCCTGGTGGCGGCGACCACCGCGGTCGTGGCGGCAGTCGCCCACGCGGTCGTGCCCGGGCTCAATTGGGCCGGTGCCGTCGCCCTGGGCGCGATCGTGTCCCCGCCGGACGCGGTCGCGGCGGTCGCGATCCTGCGGCGCCTTCGCATTCCGCATCGGGTCGTGGTGATCCTCGAGGGCGAGAGCCTGGTCAACGACGCCAGCGCGCTCATCCTCTATCGGACCGCGGTCGCCGCGATGGTGACGGGAGCGTTCAGCCTGACCGAAGCCATGGGGCACTTCGTCCTGGCCGCGGTCGGGGGCATCGCGATCGGTCTCGCCGTCGCCGCGTTGGCGACGCTCACGCTCCGCTGGATCTGGGACAGCATGAGCGAGATCGCGGTGACGCTGCTTGCGCCGTACGTCGCCTGGATCCTCGCGGAACGGGTGGGAGCATCGTCGGTTCTTGCGTGCGTGGCCGGCGGGTTGCTGAGTCGACGGATCTGGACGACCGCCGTGTCGCCGACGACGAGGCTGCAGGCGCGAGCGGTGTGGGATCTCCTCATCTTCGCGCTCAACGGCGGCATCTTCATCCTGATCGGTCTCCAGCTCCGCACGCTGGTGCAGACGGTGGGACCGGAAGAGCTCCGGCCCCTGGTATGGCAGGGGCTTGCGGTGAGCGTCGCCGCGATCGGGATCCGCCTGGTGTGGGTCCCGATCGCCGCGTGGCTTCCCCGCCAGATCCCAAGCGTCGGAGCCCGCGACCCGCTGCCGGCATGGCAGAACCTCGCGATCGTCGGGTGGACGGCGATGCGGGGCGTGGTCTCGCTCGCGGCGGCGATGGCGTTACCGTTCGTGACCGCCGACGGCCGGCCTCTGCCCCTCCGGGAGCAGATCATCCTGCTTACCTTCGCCGTCATCCTGGTGACGCTGGTCTTCCAGGGTCTCACGCTGGGTCCCTTGGTTCGGTGGCTCGGCCTCCCGGAAGACCGCAGCCTCGAGCGGGAAGAAGTCCAGGCCCGCGATCAAGCCGTGCGCGCGGCGTTGAAGCGGCTGTCGGAGCTGCAACAGCGCGAGGTCGGGGTCGAAGAGCAGCTCGAGGATCTCCGACGGCACTACGAGGATCGCGCGCGTGTCATCGCCGAACGCCAGGCCGACGTGGCGCCCAGCTCGTCGCTGGCCGATGCCGCCTTCAAGCGGGCTCGACACGAGACCCTGACGGCGGAGCGGCTCGCGCTCGTGAGTC
>DATHMJ010000277.1:0-3638 GCA_035487215.1 Gemmatimonadales bacterium | reverse complement strand
GCACAAGACGCCGATTGGTGTCTGGGACGGAGGGTTCGCGCCCGGGCTCGACCCCGCGCGCGGGAACTACGCGAGCTTCGCTGACTTCTCGGACCCCGATGGCAACAGCTGGGTGCTACAAGAACGGGGTTACCGCGGTGTGTGATGTAGAGTGTGATGTATTGTGGAGCTTCACGACGTCGACCATGCGCGGCCTCGCTCGGGCGTAATTTCTTGGCCCCCGATCGCCAACGACGCTCCATTGCGGAGCAGAAGGTTGTCGCGCTACGCGCCCCGCTTTCCGCCATCAGCCCGTTTCAACCCCTCCACCACCCCCGCCGCCGCCACACACGCCCCCGCCACGATCAGCAGCCCCCAGGTGAAGCTCCCCGTCCGGTCCTTCACCAGCCCCAGGATCAGCGGCCCCACGAACCCACCCAGGGCCCCGCACGAGTTAATCAGCGCGATCCCGCCCGCTCCCGCCTCCCCCTTCAAGAACGCCGTCGGCAACGCCCAGCACGGCGCGGTCCACGCGAGCACCCCGAATGCCGCGATCGACAGGGCCGCCACGAGCGGCACCGGCGCCCCGACGAATCCCACCGCGGTTAAGCCGGCCGCCGCCACCAGCAAGGGCACGATGATATGGAAATGCCGCTCGCCCGTGCGATCCGAGCTGGCCCCGACCAGCACCATGCCGATCACCGCCACCAGGTACGGAATGACCGTGACGAGGCCCACCTGGAAATTGGTGAATCGCCCGGTGCCCTTGAGTACCTGCGGCATCCAGAGCGTCAGGGCGTAGAGCCCAACGATGCCGAGGAAATAGACCAGCGCCAGTAGCCAGACCCTGAGGTTTACAACCGCGCGCCGGAAGCTGGCCCCGTGCTCCTCGACCGCGCCGCGCTCCGCCTCCAGCGTCCCCTCGAGCCACGCCTTCTCCGCGGGTGCCAACCAGCGCGCATCCTTCGGCCGGTCGGGCAAGAGAAAGAGCACCAGGAACCCGACCACGACCGTGGGCAGCCCTTCCATGAGGAAGAGCCACTGCCACCCCCGGAGCCCGAGCACACCGTCCAGGCCAAGCAGCGAGCCGGAGAGCGGCCCGCCGATGATGCCGGAGACCGGAATCGCGGCCAGGAACCAGGAGTACGCGCGCGCCCGCTCGCGCGCGGGATACCAGTGCGTGAGATAGAAGATGATCCCCGGGAAGAACCCGGCCTCAGCCACGCCCAGCAGAAATCGGAGCAGGTAGAAGCTGAACGGCGTCCGCACCAGCATCATCGCGCAGGCCGCGAGTCCCCACGTCACCATGATCCGCGCGATCCAGATCCGCGCCCCGGTCCGGTAAAGCACGAGGTTGCTGGGCACCTCGAACAGACCGTACCCCAGAAAGAAGATGCCCGCGCCCCAGCCGTAGACCGTCGGCCCGAACCCCAGGTCGCGGTTCATCTCCAACGCCGCAAACCCCACGTTCACGCGGTCGAGGAACGACAGGATGTAAAGAAGGAAGAGAAAGGGGAGCAGCCGGCGGGACACCCGAGCGACGGCGGTCGCAGCGGGGTCCGGTGCTACGGATGAGCGGGGCGGGAAAGCGGGCGCCGGGGCGGCCACCCGGGGAATATGCTACGAGCCAACGAAATCGATCAGGGGACCGGGGTAATAGCTACTGGTACTGTATGTAAAGTGGTACCGGTGAGAGAGACAGCACCTCGGCAGGAGTCATCATCGGCCTGTCGTTCTTGTAAAACAGCTTGAACCCGGTGTACTGCACCGGCTGTTTCACCACGAAGTCGCGGTAAACGCTCCGCTTGAGCGGGCGGTCACCGAACCCATCCATGTCGATCACCACCTGCACCCGCGGATCCACGGTGATGCGATCGGAGTTGGTCAGCATCCGCTGAGTGAACCGGTGCACGATCAACACCTTGGGCGGCAGCTTCAGGCTGTCGACCAGGGCCTCGAGCGCGCGCACGGCGTAGTTCACGTCTTCCGCGTCCAGCGTTCCGATGCGCGTGCCCGGCGCGGAGCCGTCCTTCATCGAGAACTCGGGGTCGAGTGCCAGGTGCACGTAGGGCCGAGCGAGGTAAGGGAGCAAGCGCGGCAGCTCGCGCTGCACGGTGCTCTGTCCCACCTGCACGTCGAGAAAGAGGAGCCAGTGGTTCGCCTCGGCCCAGCCGGCGACTTGCTGGATAAGGCTGTCGGGCATGCGCAGGCGGTGCATGCCGTCGCGTCCCGGCAGGCCCTGCGCCACCGTCGCGATCAGGTGCAGCGCGGGCTTCACCTCGACCGACGAGTCGGCCGCGGCCCACTCCGCCGCGGTGGCCCGGAGCTGCGCCATCATCGAGTCTCGCGGCAGCTCACCCAGGATCCCCATGCGTTTCGAGTACGGGTTGCCGTAGAAGGCGACGATGCGCGAATTGGGCAGCAAGGCGCCGGGCAAGGGCTCGGGGCCGGCGGGCCAGCTGGCGGGCGTATGCCCGCGGGGCCGCTCCTCGGCGACGTCAGCCGCCGAGCCGGGCAGGCTGGACACCGCCCCGGACGTGCGCGTCGGCCTCACGGGCCCGCTGGCGAGGGACACAGCTGAATCGGACGGTGTCGCGTCGGACCCCGGCAGCGAGGTCGTTCCGGTATTCGTGCTCGACGTCGACCGGCGGCCGTGCTTCGGCTCGCCGACTGGGGCTGGACTGGGGATGGGAACGGGTGCGTGACGCCGAAGGCGAGCCAGGTGCCACATCGCCGACGGTTCCGCCCCTATCGCCTCCGGCTCGCGCAAGACAACCGCGGCGCCGGCGACGACGACGGCGAGCGCGGCAAGCCGCGCGGGACGGGAGGCGAACAGGGCAAGAAGTTGCACGATGTTGAGGCTCTCGCGAGTCGGTTTCGCGCTCTTGCGCTCTGCATCGCGGTTGCGAATTCCGTCAAGCGCGAGCGGCGCTGTCGGCGCGGTATGCCGTGAGGGGGCAAAAACCCCGCCAGCCCCCGCTTCTCACTTTCCGGTTCCGGCTGCATCTTCTTGCAACCTCCCTTTCTTGGAGCGCTGGATGCTGAAGGACTTCAAAGCCTTCGTCATGCGCGGCAACGTGCTGGACCTGGCGGTGGGCTTCATCATGGGTGCGGCGTTCGGGACGATCGTGACGTCGCTGGTGAACGACGTCATCATGCCGCCGATCGGGCTGGCGCTGGGCAAGGTCGATTTCACCAACCTCTACGCGCTGCTCGCGCCGGGCAGCAAGGCCGCGCCCCCCTACGGCTCGCTGGCGGACGCCAAGGCAGCAGGCGCGGTGACGCTCAACTACGGGGTGTTCATCAACTCGGTGGTCAGCTTCATCATCGTCGCGTTCGCGGTCTTCGTCGTCGTCCGCATGGCCAGCAAGCTCCAGAAGCCGGACCCGGCGGCGCCCCCGACCACCAAGGAATGCCCAGCCTGCGGGATGAACATCCCGATCCGCGCGAGTCGTTGCCCCCATTGCACTTCCGCCCTTTGAACCGAGTCTGACCCGGGGGTCGGCGGGAGCGGCTCCCGGGTCTTTTGTGCCCGCCGCCTCTGCAATACAAAGCACTTGCTGGCGGTGAGCAGTCTGGCTATTCTGTAGCCCATGGCCAGCGTTCGACCCCTCAACCAGCCCCGTCCACCCGGCCCGCCAACGCTCCACGACCGGGCG
>DATHMJ010000276.1:0-2429 GCA_035487215.1 Gemmatimonadales bacterium | reverse complement strand
AAGTCGGACTTGGGCGCGCCGCAGTCCGCGCACGTCCACGTCTCGGGGATGTCTTCCCAGCGCGTCCCGGGCGCGATGCCGTCGGCGGGGAGGCCCACTGCCTCCTCGTACTCGAAGCCGCACTGCTGGCACTGCCACTTGCGCATGGGCCTCAGCCGTCGAGCCGCCGGAAGTCCGCCTTGTCGCGGACGCCGCAGTCCGGGCACGCCCACCCCTCGGGGATGTCTTCCCAGCGGGTTCCGGGGGAGAAGCCCTCGTGGCGGTGCCCCGTCGCCTCGTCGTAGACGAGGCCGCACTCCGGGCACTGGTAGCGGGCCATGGTGGAGGGGCCGCTCAGGCCGCGGCGGCCAGCACCCGCTCGCGGAGCGCCGGGTGGATGTTCGCGAGACCCAGGTCGCCCCCGTAGTGCGCGCGGACGCGCCAGTCCATGACCCGGCGCCAGAGCGGCGGGACGAGGGCCAGCACGATCATCGACGCGTAGCCCGAGGGGAGCTGCGGGCTCTCCTCGAAGTGGCGGAGCGCCTGGTAGCGGCGCGTCGGGTGCGCATGGTGATCGGAGTGGCGCTGGAGCTGGTAGAGGAACACGTTGGTCACCAGCTGATTGCTGTTCCACGAATGCGCGGGCGTCGCCCGCTCGTAGCGACCGTCGGCCGTCTTCTGGCGGAGAAGCCCGTAGTGCTCCAGGTAATTCACCACCTCGAGCTCGGAGAAGCCCACCACCGCCTGGATGACCAGGAAGGGGATCATCACGGGCCCGAAGGCCGCGAGCAGCGCGCCGGAGACGAGCGCGGTCAGCGCGAAGGCCTGCACGATGTCGCTCTGCCAGCTCCACGGGCCGCGGTTCATGCGCGCCAGGCGGGTCTGCTCGATGTCCCATGCCGAGCGGAAGCTGCCCGCCACCGTGCGCGGCCAGAAGCGGTAGAAGGACTCGCCGAAGCGCGAGCTGGCCGGGTCCTCCGGGGTGGCGACGCGCACGCGGTGCCCGCGGTTGTGCTCGACGTAGAAGTGGCCGTACGCGACGGGGGCCAGCGTGATCTTGGCGAGGAGCCGCTCCGTCTCCTCCCGCTTGTGACCCAGCTCGTGCGCGGTGTTGATGCCGATGCCGTTCATCACGCCGACCGTGACGGTGAGGCCGAGGGCCGAGAGCCAGCCGAGGCCCCCGTGCGCCACCATCCAGGCGCCCCACACGAAGGAGACGTACTGCAACGGGATGAACGCGTAGACGCAGCGGCGGTAGAAGCGATCCGCCTCGAGCGCCGGCACGGCGCTCTCGGGCGGGTTGTCGCGGTCGAGGCCGATCGCCAGCTCGCAGAAGGGGATCACGCCGTAGACGAAGAGCGGGCCGAACCACCACATGAGCCCGAGGCCGGTCACGCGCACCAGGCCCGCCGCGATGAAGGGCAGCGCCGGCACAACCAGCCCGAGGAGCCAGAGGTGGCGCTTGCGGTCGACGAAGACCGGGCCCGTCTCCTCGAGCGACGCGACCGTCATGGATGCACTTTGTAGTGCTCCATGCACCTTCGTATCAAGCCCCCTCGCGGGCCCTAGCCGTGCCCCCCGATGTACTGCAGGTGCAGGCGAACCGAGACGACCGAGACGGGCCCGCGCGCGGCGTTGTCGCCGGGGTCGGCAACGAACTGGTAGTCCACGGTGAAGGCGATCCACTTCACGAGCTGCACGAGGTAGTACGCCTCGACGATGGTCTCCGGGCGGTAGGAGAGGCGTCCGTCACCCAGCTCGAACCCGAGCCCGCCGCGGGCGAGATAGTCGGCATGCGAGTCGCTGAGCCCGTTCGCCGCGATGCCAATCGCCAGCCGGTCGCCTGCGCGATGCCACCCCTCTCCGCCGACCTGCGCGCCGACGGAAAGCGCCCAGTCGGCCTCCGTATAGGCGAACGTCTCGGTCGCCCCATCGTTCCACCCCAGGCGTGCGAAGAGGCCCGTCTCCCCGTCCTGGGTGAGCGGCTGCTCCATGTTCAGCGCGAACCCGTACTTGAGCGCGTCGTGCTGGCGGGTCCGGGTCACCTCCGGCGTGGTCCCCGTCCGCTGTGCGAGGACGAGCGCATCACGGTAGTTCCCCATCCGGGCCCGGTTCTCGTACGCCATCATGCGCACCACCGTCGGTCGGCTCGCCAGTAGCGTCGGGTGAATCTCCACTTCGACCTGGTCGCCGTGGCTGTGGAGCAGGTCGCCGTCGAGATCGATCCCGTTGGCCACCGTCGGCATCTGGAACGACCCGAGGCGCACCGCGAAGGAGTCGTCGATCCATTCGACCGTACCGCCCCGGGTGTAGCCGCGCGTGTCGGCAGCGAAGTCCCAGGCCGTGTTGTTGATGAACGACCAGTTCAGGAACTGCGTGCGGGTGCTGTTCGCGTAGCGGTTGGTGTCGAAGATATCGGCGGCAGCCAGCAACCCGCCCGTGAGGACGAG
>DATHMJ010000275.1:0-6013 GCA_035487215.1 Gemmatimonadales bacterium | reverse complement strand
CGGCATCTTCCTTCGTGCGCACCGTCATCACGCCGATGATCGAGCAGACGAGTCCGACCGCGCCGACGACGAGCGGGAACAGGATCCCCGCCACGCCGAACGTCTGGAAGAGCACCACGCCGAGGATCATCGCCCCGATGTTCTCGGCGGCGGTGCTCTCGAACAGGTCGGCGCCGCGGCCGGCGCAGTCGCCGACGTTGTCGCCCACGAGATCGGCGATCACCGCGGGGTTGCGCGGGTCGTCCTCGGGAATGCCGGCCTCGACTTTGCCCACGAGGTCGGCGCCGACGTCAGCGGCCTTTGTATAGATCCCGCCGCCGAGCTGCGCGAACAGCGCGACAAAGCTCGCGCCGAATGCGTAGCCGACAATGAGAAACGGAATCTTCGTCGCCCACTTCGTCGCGTCCACGCCGGCCGGCGCGAACGCTGAGAGCAGGGCGAAGAGCCCGCCCACGCCCAGCAGCGACATGGCGACCGTGAACAGCCCCGACACCGCCCCGCCGCGGAGCGCCGTCTGGAGCGCGGCGTTGAGCGATGTGGTGGCGGCCGCCGCCACCCGGATGTTCGCGCGGATCGAAACCCACATCCCCATGAACCCGGCAATCCCCGACGAAAGGGCGCCGAGCAGGAACGAAACCGTGATGAAGAACGCAAACGTCGAGCTCTGGCTGACGGGATCGGTGGGCAGGCTCGTGCGAAGCATGCCGTAACCCACCGCCAGTGCCGCGGCGACGAGCACGGCGAGCATGGCGATCGTCTTGTACTGCCGCGCGAGATACGCCTCCGCGCCCTCCTGAATCGCATCGGAGATCACGCGCATCGCCGGCGTGCCGGTGGGACGCGCGAGCACCCAGCGTGCGAGGCCGACCGCGAAGACGAGGGCGCCGATGCTGGCGCCGAGGATGATGAGGAGCAGCGTAGACTGCGTTGCGGGCATGATGTGGAAGGCGAGGGTCGAGAGTCGGGCGCTACAAGGAACTCAGGCCGAAATTGGCGCGGCGCGCCGCCAGAGAAGAAACACGGGTACGCCGAGGAGCACGAGCCCCAGGCCCGCGAAAGCCTGGTAGCGCGTCTTGTCGGCGACGAGAAGCGTGAGGGCAACGCCGCTGGCGAGGAGGATATAGAGCGCGGGAAGCACCGGATAGCCGACAGCGCGGTAGGGACGCGGCTGATCGGGGCGCTTGTTGCGCAGGATGAAGAGGCCGATGGTCGTGAGGGCGTAGAAGAGGAGCGCGGCGAATATCACGTAGTCGAGGAGCTGGCTGTACGTACCGGTCAGGCACAGGAAACCGGTCCAGACGGACTGGGCGACCAGGCTGAAAGCGGGCACGTTGTTCTTGCTGAGCGTGCCCGCGCGGGCGAAGAATAGCCCGTCGCGCGCCATGGCATAGTAAACGCGCGCGCCGGCGAGAATGAGGCCATTGTTGCAGCCGAACGACGAGATCAGGATGGCGCCCGCCATGATCGCGCCTCCGCCCGCGCCGAACATGTACTCCATCACCGCCGTACCCACACGATCCTGCGAGGCGTGGTCGATGCCGCGGGCGATGACCGTGGCGCCGTCGGCCGCCCCATGCAGCGGGAGAACGTTCAAATACCCGACATTGGCAAGCACATAGAGCAGCGTCACGATCCCCGTGCCGAACAGCATCGCGCGCGGCAGGTTGCGCGCGGGGTTCTTCACCTCGGCGGCAGCGAATGTGGGGGCGTGCCATGCGTCGGCGGAAAACAGCGAGCCCACGAGGGCCGTGCCGAAGGTGATGACGAAGAGCGCCCCGAAGTCGGGCGCGCCGGCCCAGAAGTTGGTCCCGAAATTGGCCGCGGCCGCCTCCGGACTTCGCCCGATCGTGAGCGTGAGCAGGACGAGCGCGGTGAGCGCAGCCGTCTTGATCACGGAGAGCGTGGTCTGCACGAACTTCCCCTCGCGCACACCGCGCAGGTTGATCCAGGTGAGCACCACGATCGACGCAAGCGCAGCGAGCCGCTGCGGCGAGAGACCCAGTTCGATCAACCCCCCGGACGTGCGGATGTCCAGCTCGGGAAACCACGCGTACCGTTCGGCCGTCACCGCCGGCCAGAGCACGCCCAGGAACTTGCCGAATCCAACAGCAACGGCCGCGATGGTGCCGGTCTGGATCACGACGAAGAGCGTCCACCCATAGAGGAAGCCCATCAGCGGCCCCATCGACTCGCGCAGGAATGTGTACATCCCGCCGGCCCTGGGGTACATCGCCGCAAGCTCCCCATAGGCGAGGGCGCCGAGCACGGTGATGACACCGGTCAGAATCCACGCCACCAGGAGCCACCCGGGCGATCCCAGCGTCCGGCCGATGTCGGCCGACACGATGAAGATCCCCGCGCCGATCATTGACCCCGCGACCAGCATCGTCGCGTCCATGAGGGTCATCGCCTTGACGAACGCGCGCGGGGCGGAAGGATCGGTCATCAGGGGCGAAAGATGGGCTAGGGTAAGCGGGGGAAGTTACGGCGGGGACACACCTTACGGAAGGACAGCGGTGCGGGGGGCGGCGCTTAGTACGGCGTACGGCGCGTCGTGATGAGGGCGAGTGATGCGGGCGTCGTCGCGGAAAGAGGGAGGCGTACGGCGCGTCGTGCCGCGGGAGGCGCGGGGTGCGGCGTACGGCGATCGTGAGGTGCGAGGCGGGCCGCGTGGCGAGATGCGTGAGGGGTGGGCGCGCTCTCGAGAGTCCGGGGCGGCGACAAGGATGCAACAGGTGTTCGCAAGTATGTGTCGCCGCGAACGGACATGATCAAAGTGGAGGGGCTCGCGGACGATCCGTCAAGGCGCCGCACTCCTCACCCCACGCGGCCCGCCTCTCGCCTCTCGCTCGCCGCACGCCGTACTCCGCGCCTCCCGCGGCACGACACGCCGCCCGCATCCCTCGCCCGCATCACGACGCGCCGTACGCCGTACTAAGCGCCGCCCGCCTCACGCGCCCTAGTGCAGCGGCGCCTCCGCCGTAATCCACGTCGTATCCCTCACCGCCACCCCATCCCACCTCACTGCCGGTTTGAACCTGACTTCCTCCAGCATCGCCTTGATCTTCTTGTTGTAGTCCCCGTCCTTGGACGGATTGAACTGCAACAGCTTGGCGTTTCCCTTCTCGTCCACCTCGAAGATCGCAGTGAGCTTGTACGGGCGCACCCTGGAGGGCACAGGGATCGGCAGAATCGCGAGGTTCGTCACCGTCGGCGGGTAGATCCTGCCCTCGCCTCCACCTGTTCCCGGTCCGCGCGCGGAGCCGCGCCCGGTGCCATCACCTGACCCTACGCCGCCACCTGTGCCCGGCCCGGTTCCGGCCGTGCCATCGTGGCCCGTGCCGCCGCCGGTGCCCGTCACCTGCGACGCATCCTTGGGCGCGTCGGGTTGCGGCACCGCCTTGGGCGGTTCCGGTTTCGGCGGCTCGGGCTCGGGCTTCTTCACTTCCGGTGGGATCACCGGTGGCTTGAGCCGTTGTGGATCGGGTGGAGGTGGCTGCACTGTCACGAAGGTCAGCTTCTCCTTCACCGTGCCGCCCGAACCGCTCTTTCCGCCGCCGCCTCCGCCGACCGGGCCCTTGCCGCCCGCTCCCTCGTTCTTCGCCTCGAGCAGGTCATGAACCCAGAATGGTCCAAGCAGAAACAGCACGATGAGCGCGTGCAGGATGATCGACGCGATCGTGCTCCCCGCGCGCTTCTGCTTGGGCACGGGAATGCCGATGGGCGGGCGGTATGGCCTGCGCGGCTTGGGAGTGGGGTCAGCCATGTCTATATAATGATACGACGGACGAACCCCAAAAGGTTCGTCCGTCGCTCAATTGCTCCACGCCCCTGGAGAGGCCTTTACTTCCCTGCGCCCTTCGGGACGGCGCCGATGACCTTCACACCCGCTCCGCGCGCGACGTCCATTCCGAAGATCACATCCTGGAACCGCACGCTCGGATCGCCCTTGACGAACAGGATCTTCTCCGGACGCTGGGCGTAAATGTCTTTCAATCGCGCATACAATCCGTCGCGCGTGACGGCGGCCTTGTTGATCTGGTAGATCGGGCCAGGAAGAACCTCGAGTACGATCTGGTTGTTGATGACGTTCGGCGGCAGCTTCTGCGGAGTCGGATCAGGGATCTGCACGTCGATCGCCTTGCGGCCCATCGGGATGATCATCATGAAAATGATGAGCAGCACGAGTAGCACGTCGATCATGGGCGTCATGTTGGGCTCGTTTTTCAGCCCGTCGGCGCCGGCAGACATGGCCATTAGGGCTTCCCTCCCGTCTTCATCATCGCGGCCGGCAGGTCACCCTGGACCGCCGACTTGGTGCCTGGGCGCTGATCGGAGATGAATCCCGTCAGGCGTACGCCGGCCTTTCCCGCGATATCAATCGCGTCGAGCACCTTGCCGTAGTCCAATTCCTTGTGCGCCTTCACGTATAAGATCTTGTCCTGCGTGCGAGCGTCGTAAATCTTCGTGAGCCGGTCCTCGAGCTGCTCGTTCGGGATCGGTTTCTTGTTGAGGAAGTAACGGCCATTGGCGTCTATGCCGAGCACCTGGTCCGTGTCCTCCTCCGGGTGCGACTTGATGTTCTGCCCCTCTGGCGGCACGGCATTGAAGCCCGCATTGAGCGCCGGCACGACGATCATGAAGATGATCAGCAGCACGAGCATCACGTCGATCATCGGCGTGACGTTCGGCTCTGCCTTGACACCGCCCCCTCCCATCGACATCGCCATCGGATTCGCCCCGAAGAGGTAAGGAGGTTAGCTCAGACCGCGGACTTGCCGGCGTTCTGCGCCGCCGTATTGAACTCGCGCGTGAAACGCGACCGACCGAACTCACCCGAGACGCCCTTGATGAGGTAGTCGATCATTTCCTTCGACGAGTACGTCATTTCGGCCGCGATGTTGTCGATCTTCGTCTGGAAATAGTTGTACGCCCACACCGCCGGGATTGCGACGATGAGGCCGAAGGCCGTGGTGATAAGGGCCTCGGAAATACCCGCCGAGATCGACGCGATGCCACCGCCGCCGCCCGCCGCCATGGCGGAGAACGCGTTCACAATGCCCATTGTGGTGCCGAGCAGGCCGACGAACGGCGCCGTCGCGCCAACCGTGGCGAGCACGGCGAGCCCGCGCTTCAGCAGCACGAGCGTCATCAGCATCTCGCGCTCCACTGCGCGCTCAGCCGAGTTGATGTCCGCCACCGTCACCGAGCCGTCCTGAATGAGCGGCTTGATCTCGGAAAGCGCGTTGCCAAGCACGCGGGCCACATGCGACTTCTTGTAGCCCTCGGCGAGCTTGATGGCCTCGGTGAGGTTGTCCTCCTCGAGGAACTGCGAGAACTCGGGGGCGAACTTCCGCGTCTCGACCTGCGCCCGCCGCAGGTACCACCACTTCTGGATCATGATGGTGAGTGAATACACCGACATGAGCGCGAGCGTGTAGACGATGCCCTTGGCGAAGTTGCCCATCGAGTTGTACAGGTCGATCAAGGACAGTTGCATGGAGTAAACTCCTCACGCGTGGAATGAAAGGCCGGAAGACGACGGTGTGCGTGGCTACTTCTGAATTGCGAAGACGAACGGTTGCTGCACGAGCTGTTTCACCTTCTTGCCGCCCACTTCGGCGGGCAGGAATCGCATGTTCGGGAGCGCGTTGCGCACGGCGGAGGCGAACAGCTCGTGCGAGGTCTTGAGCACCTTGAACGAGCCGGGTTCTGCGCGCCCCGTGGTGTCGACGACGAACGAAGCAAGCACCTCGCCCTCGACGCCCGCCGACTTGAGAATCTCGGGGTAGCGGGGCGTCGCCGAGTTGGGCGCCTGCATCACCGGCTTCTCCACCTGGAACTCGAAGTACGTCTGGTCGTTGTTGACGGCCGTCACGACGCCCGTGGCCCGCCCGCCGGCGACTCCCTTGCCGGAGAAGTCGTTCTCGTTGGTGAGCCGCTTGGAGAGATCGATGTCCGGCAGCACATCCGGAATGTTCACGGGAGCCGTCAGTACCTGAAATCCCTTTGG
>DATHMJ010000274.1:0-4392 GCA_035487215.1 Gemmatimonadales bacterium | reverse complement strand
GAGCTGTTCACCGGCCATATCGATCTGCTCCGGCGGGTGGAGATCATCTTCGACGACGAGACCCTGGGGAAGACCTTCACCGAGATGCCCGTCCCCGAGTCCATGCGGGAGCAAGTGGAGCAGGCGCGTCACCAGCTGGTCGAAGCGGCGGTGGAGCACGAGGACGATCTGCTGGAGAAATACCTGGGCGGCGCCGAGCTGTCGGTGGAGGAGATCACCCGGGCCATCCGGAACGCCACCATCAGGCACGGATTCGTGCCGGTGTTCTGCGGCGCGTCGTTCAAGAACAAGGGCGTCCAGGCGTTGCTGGACGGCGTGATCGACTATCTGCCGAGCCCGGTGGACATCCCGCCGGTGCGGGGACACTTGCCGCTGCACGACGACACGCACGTGGAGCGCTGCGCCTCGGATGCCGAGCCGTTCTCCGCACTCGCGTTCAAGATCATGACCGACCCGTACGTGGGGCGCCTCACGTACTTCCGGGTGTACTCGGGGTCGCTCAAGGCCGGCAGCTACGTCTACAACAGCACCAAGGACAAGCGGGAGCGGATCGGCCGGCTGCTGCAGATGCACGCCAACAAGCGGGAAGAGATCGAGGAAGTGCTGGCGGGCGACATCGCCGCGGCCATCGGCCTCAAGGAAACCCGGACCGGCGACACTTTATCCGACGAAGACAAGCCGGTCATTCTCGAGGCGATGAAGTTCCCGAATCCCGTCATCGACGTCTCGATCGAGCCCAAGACCAAGGCCGACCAGGACAAGCTGGCGATCGCGATGCAGAAGCTGGCGGAGGAAGACCCGACCTTCCGCATCCGGAGCGACCAGGAAACCGGGCAGACGATCATCGCGGGCATGGGCGAGCTGCACCTCGAGATCATCGTGGAGCGCATGCGGCGGGAGTTCAAGGTCGAGGCCAACGTCGGCCGGCCGCAGGTGGCGTACCGTGAGACCATCCGCAAGAAGGTCAAGAACGTCGAGGGCAAGTTCATCCGGCAGTCCGGCGGCAAAGGGCAGTATGGTCACGTCGTGATCGACCTGGAGCCGGCGCCCCCGGGCTCGGGGTTCATGTTCGAGGACAAGATCGTGGGCGGCGTGATCCCGCGGGAGTTCATCAAGCCGGTCGAGGCAGGGATCCGGGAGGCGCTGGAAGGCGGCGTGCTCGCCGGGCATCCGCTCGTCGACGTCAAGGCGTCGCTGGTCTTCGGGAGCTACCACGACGTGGACAGCTCGGAGATGGCGTTCAAGATCGCCGGCTCGATGGCGGTGAAGGACGCCGCCCGGCAGGCGAGCCCGGTGCTGCTCGAGCCGGTGATGGAGGTCGAGGTCGTGACGCCCGCGGATTTCCTGGGCGACGTCATCGGCGACCTCTCGAGCCGGCGCGGCAAGATCGGTGGCATGACCCAACGGGGTGACGCGCAGGTCGTGGCCGCGGATGTTCCGCTGGGCGAGATGTTCGGGTACTCCACTCAGCTCCGCAGCATGACGCAGGGCCGGGCCGTGTACTCGATGCAGTTCGATCACTACGAGGAAGTGCCGAAGAACATCGCGGACGCGATCATTTCGAAACAGAAGAGCTGAGCTCAAGGGAGCATCGGACCATGGCCAAGGCCAAATTCGAGCGCAAGAAGCCCCACGTGAACGTGGGCACGATCGGACACGTGGACCACGGGAAGACGACGTTGACGGCGGCCCTCACGAAGGTGTCGGCCGATAAGGGGTGGGGCACGAAGTACGTGTCGTACGACGAGGTGGCCAAGGCCTCGGAGGCCCAGGGTCGGCGGGATGCGAGCAAGATCCTGACCATCGCGACCAGCCATGTCGAGTATGAGACGACCAAGCGGCACTACGCGCACGTGGACTGTCCGGGCCACGCCGACTACGTGAAGAACATGATCACGGGCGCGGCGCAGATGGACGGGGCGATCCTGGTCGTGAGCGCGATGGACGGCCCCATGCCGCAGACGCGCGAGCACATCCTCCTGGCGCGCCAGGTGAACGTGCCGTCGATCGTGGTCTTCCTCAACAAGTGCGATCTCGTGGACGACGCCGAGCTGCTCGACCTGGTCGAGCTCGAGGTGCGTGAGCTCCTGAGCCAGTACGAGTTCCCCGGCGACGACACTCCGGTGATCCGTGGCTCGGCGTCGAAGGCCATCGAGGGCAATGCCTCGTGGGTGGAGAAGATCATCGAGCTCTACAACGCGCTCGACACCTACATCCCGGAGCCGGTCCGCGAAACCGACAAGCCCTTCCTGATGCCGGTCGAGGACGTGTTCTCGATCACCGGGCGCGGCACCGTCGCCACCGGCCGTGTGGAGCGGGGCAAGGTCAAGGCCGGTGAGGAGCTCCAGCTCGTCGGCTTCGGGGCGGAGAAGAAGACGGTCGTCACCAGCGTCGAGACGTTCCGCAAGGTGCTGGAAGACGGCCAGGCGGGCGACAACGTCGGCCTGCTGCTTCGCGGCGTCGAGAAGAACGAAATCGAGCGCGGGATGGTGCTGGCCAAGCCGGGCAGCATCACGCCGCACACGAAGTTCGAGGCCGAGGTCTACGTGCTCACGAAGGAGGAGGGCGGCCGGCATACGCCCTTCTTCAAGGGCTACCGGCCCCAGTTCTACTTCCGGACCACGGACGTGACCGGGTCGGTGGAGCTGCCGGCGGGCGTCGAGATGGTGATGCCCGGCGACAACATCCAGATGACGATGGAGCTGATCACGCCCATCGCGATGGACGAGGGGCTCCGGTTTGCCATTCGTGAAGGCGGGCGGACGGTGGGCGCCGGCGTGGTGACGAAGATTTTGAAGTAGGCGCTAGTGGCTGTTGGCTATTAGCCCCTCGCTAATGGCCAACCGCCACCGGCTAACGGCTTACACACGAGATCCCTTATGGCGCAACGCATCAGAATCCGTCTCAAAGCCTTCGACCACGTCGTCCTGGATCAGGCCGCGGCGGATATCGTGCGCACGGCGGAGAAGACCGGTGCCCAGGTCTCGGGCCCGATCCCGCTGCCAGTGAAGACCGAGCGATGGACGGTGCTCCGTAGCCCGCACATCGACAAGAAGAGCCGGGAGCAGTTCGAGCTGCGTACGCACAAGCGCCTGCTCGACATCAACGACTCGCGGCCCCAGACGATGGACGCGCTCACCAAGCTGGATCTTCCGGCCGGGGTGGACGTGGAGATCAAGGTCGAGTAGCGATGACCAACGGACTGATCGGCCGCAAGCTCGGCATGACCCGCGTGTTCGCGGAAGACGGCACCGCGGTGCCCGTCACCGTGATCGAGGCGGGCCCCTGTCACGTCGTGCAGGTGCGCGATGGCGGGGTCCAGCTCGGCTTCGGCGCCCGGCGCCCGAAGACCACCACGAAAGCCGCGATCGGCCACGCGAAGAAAGCCGGGCTCGACGCGGCACCGCGCGTGCTCCGCGTCTTTCCGGTGAACGGCGAAGCGCCGGCGCCGGGCTCGGAAGTGAAGGTGGACATCTTCAGTGCAGGCGAGCTGGTGAAGGTCACCGGCACGACCAAGGGCCGCGGGTTCCAGGGCGTGGTGCACCGGTACCACTTCGGCGGTGGCCCGGCCACCCACGGCAACACCCGACACCGGAAGCCGGGGTCGATCAGCCCGGGCACCGACCCGTCCCGGGTCATCAAGGGCAAGCGGATGCCGGGGCACATGGGCGCCGCGCGCCACACCGAGCTGGGACTCCGCGTGGTGAAGGTGGATACGGAGCGCAACCTGCTCTTCGTGCGCGGGGCCATCCCCGGCTCGCGGAACGGGATCGTCACCGTCGCGAAGCAGGGAGGTCGGAGCCGCCATGATTGAGGCCCCGCACTACTCCGCGGCCGGCGCGCGGCGCCAGACCGGCTTCGCGCTCCCGTCCGACTACTTCGACGGGACGGTGAACGAGCCGGTGCTGCATCAGGCCGTGCGCGCGTTCCTGAACAACCAGCGTCAGGGCACGGCCCAGACCAAGACCCGCAGCTTCGTCTCCGGCGGCAATCAGAAGCCCTGGAAACAGAAGGGGACGGGTCGCGCGCGCCAAGGCTCCACCCGCGCGCCGCACTGGCGTGGTGGTGGCATCGTCTTCGGCCCCCAGCCCCGCGACTACACGACGGGGATTCCCCGCAAGGTTCGCCAGCTCGCCCGCCAGTCGGCGCTCAACGCCCGCGCGCGGGAGACCAGCCTCCACGTCATCGAGCGGCTCGCCTTCCGCGCGCCCAAGACCCGCCAGCTGGCAGAGCTGCTCGGCAAGCTGGGCGTCGAGGATCGCAAGGTGCTGGTGCTCACCGCCACCCACAATCCGAACGCGTACCTCAGCGGCCGCAACCTGCCCGACGTGCAGGTGATGCGGTGGGCCGACGCCTCGGCGTATCACGTGCTGTGGGCCGACGCGATCGTGG
>DATHMJ010000273.1:0-2119 GCA_035487215.1 Gemmatimonadales bacterium | reverse complement strand
TTGCGAAAAAGCGTTCGAACACGCGCTCGAGCTCGCCATCCGGGATCCGCCCGAGCTGTGCCGCCTGGAGCGTTTCGGAACAAAGTTCGCCGGCGTAGGGGTTGGAAGGGCGAAATGGATCTGAAGAATCTCGACGCCATTCACCACATCAGCGCGATCACCGCTGACGCGACGCGCAACGTGCTTTTCTACAGCGGCGTGATGGGCCTGCGCCTGGTCAAGAAGACCGTCAACCAGGATGACCCCTCCGTCTACCACCTGTTTTACGCCGACGAAGACGGCAGCCCCGGCGCCGACCTCACGTTCTTCGAATACCCCGGTGTGGTGCGCGGGCGCGCCGGTGCCGGGATGGTGCACCGGATCACGCTGCGGGTTCGTTCCCGCGAGGCGCTCGAATTCTGGGCCAGGCGCCTGGCCGGCGCCGGAATCGAGTCGAGTCTCGAAGGCGACCACCTGCGATTCGATGACCCGGAAGGACTCGGGCTCGAGCTGTCCGCAGAGCCCGCCACAGATAAACCGCTTGCGGCGATGCATCCCGAGATCCCGCAGGAATTCGCGTTGCAGGGATTCGCGGGGGTGCGCGCCTTCGAGCGACGCCGCGGTGGAAGCAACTCGTTTCTGACCGCGACGCTCGGCTTCGGCCCGTCGGGAAGCGACGCCTACGAGGTTCGTGGCGATTCGCGCGGCTCGTTTTACGCCTACGATGCCGCGCCGGCTGAGCGGGGGCTCGGCGGGGCGGGGACGGTGCACCACATCGCGTGGGCCTCGACGATTGGCGATCACGAAGGCTGGCGCGAGCGTGTCATCGCCGGCGGTGGAGATCCCACACCCGTGATCGACCGCTTCTACTTCCGCTCGATCTACTTCCGAGAGCCGAGCGGCGTGCTGTTCGAGATCGCCACGATCGGCCCGGGCTTCACCGCCGATGAGCCGAAAGAGCACCTCGGCGAGCGGCTGTCGCTGCCTCCCGCGTTCGAGCACCTCCGCGCCCAGGTCGAGGCCAACCTGACGCCGCTGCCCAATCTGCGAGGGCGGGCGGAGGCGATCCCCGACCGGACCTAGCCCAGGTTCGCGAGCACCGATTCGGCGCCCAACGGCGATCATGTAGCGCGTGAGCGTTCCAAAGGTGCGGCTCGAGGCCGTGCGCCGAAAGACGGGCGGGCGAGTCCACCTCACACCGCGCGTCCCTCACACCGGCCCCGTGACAACCCTCTGCGGCCAGACGCTCGCGGAGGGTTCGTATGCGGCGTTCGCGGGCGACGCCGACTGCACCAACTGCATCCGGCGCTCGCAGGATTCGAGCCGCATCTCGGGCGCGTTCTTCGCGCAGGAGGAGGGCTCCGAGCTCCTGCGCCTCTCGCTGGAGCAGGCGCGGCTGCGCAAACCGCCCGGCCAGGCGCCAACCGCCCCACCTGGGCCCGCGAAACCGGTGGTCTGGCCGGCCGCCAAGCCCCCACCCGAGGTGATCCCGGACCGGCTCGGCGAGCTGGTGACGCGGGGCTTCAAGCGCGCCGGCGAGGGTGTGTGGAGCAGCCCGGGCGGGGTGGTCGTGCGCATGCGGCGCAAGGGCAAGGAGTGGCGCTTCGACGAGGTGGTCTTCGAAGGCTCGGTCGTGGCGACCCGCGTCGACGGTGGCATTCGGGTCAGGGCCGGCGACGTCGAGGTCGCCCCTTCGGACGGTGGATTTGAAGTCCAGATCAAGAAGCGCTGACTTGATGTCACCCGTCATTCGGACGAAGGTCCCCACCGCCACCTCGTGAACTTCGTCGCGCAGTCCTTCTCCTGGCCCTTCCAGGGCAGGTGGAGGTCGGCGTGGGGACCAGGCCTGCTGGCGACGCTCCTGCTGCCGGTCGCGTTCATTCCACTGCTCGGCTTCGCCATCGCGTCCACCCGGGCCGCATCGATGGACGCGTCAGACGGCCCTCCGAGGTGGCAGGCTTCCGTCCGCCTGCTGTCCGATGGCTTCTGGACCGCTCTCGCGATCGTGCTACTCACCGCGCCATTTGCGCTGTTGCTGATGCCGCTCGCGAATCTTCTGTCGGACGCCCACCTGTGGCATGTCAGCGACCACATGCTGTCGGAGGTCTACGCGTTTCTCGGCGCCGGCTTCGCGCTGGCC
>DATHMJ010000272.1:0-2182 GCA_035487215.1 Gemmatimonadales bacterium | reverse complement strand
CTGCGGGCCATCTCCGACGCGCTCAACCTCTCCGCGGAGACCCTGCTCGCTCAGGCTGGCCTCATCGACGCCATCGCCGGCGGGGCCGGCGCGCGGACAGGCGCCGAGGACGAGCCCGTCGTCCCCGACACCGAGCGGGCGATCCGCGCGGACAAGCGGCTGTCCGAGGACCAGAAGTCCGCCCTGATCGTCGTCTACCGCAGCATGCTCAGCCAGGATGAGCGAGCTACCTGACCTTGGGCTCGCCCCGCCGGGCGGGAAATGCGCGCGTGGGGCGGAGCATGAAGTCGTTCGGAATGACCTTAAGTTTTCCTATACTTACTGACGGTTAGATATCGACCGTGGATACCCGCCCGGGCTCGGGCGGTCCGCGTTTTTTGCGTTAGAGGTGAATAGATCGCACAGAAGGGGAAACCAGACTCGGTCCACAACGAAAACTCTTTCCCAGGGGAACCGCTGAGCGAGCCACCCGAGGCCGGCGAGCGGGCGCGGCTCGATTACGATCGCACCGTGGGAGACCGGATTGTAACCTGGCCGAACGCGCTCAGTGCCGCCCGGCTGGCCGGCGTTCCCGTGTTCCTGTGGCTGGTCATCGGGCCGCGTACCGCCACGGCCGACGTCATCGCCGCCGCGCTGCTCGGGTTCGCCGGGATTAGCGACTGGCTCGACGGGAAACTGGCGAGGATGCTCAACCAGACGAGCAGGCTCGGCCAGTTGCTCGACCCCGCCGCTGACCGGCTTTACATCGCGGTCACGATCATCGCGCTCGCGGTGCGCGGCATCATCCCGTGGTGGCTATTCAGCGCGCTCGCGGCCCGCGAGGTGTGCGTGGCGGTCGCGCTGCTCGTGCTGCGGCACCGCACCGAGTACGGCTCGCTCCAGGTGAGTTTTGTCGGTAAAGCCGCAACTTTGTGCCTGATGTACGCGTTTCCCTTGTTGTTCCTCGGCGCGCACAGCGGTGACGTGTCCGAGGTCGTGCGGATTATCGGCTGGGCGTTCGCCGTCTGGGGCGTCGTCCTCTACTGGTGGGCGGCGCTGCTCTACCTCACCCAAATCAGGGACCTGGTGAAAGGAGCGCATCCGTCGTGAAGGCCGTCGTGATGGCAGGCGGTGAGGGCACCAGGCTCCGCCCCATGACCGCCAACCAGCCCAAGCCGCTGCTGCCGGTCGTGAACCGGCCGATCATGGAGCACGTCCTGCGGCTGCTCAAGAAGCACGGGTTCGAGGAGACCGTGGTCACGGTCCAGTTCCTCGCGGCGATGGTGCGGAACTACTTCGGCGACGGCGAGGACGTCGGCATGTCGCTGCGGTACGCCACCGAGGAGACGCCGCTCGGCACCGCGGGCTCGGTGAAGAACGCCGAGGACGAGCTGAAGGACGAGCCGTTCCTCGTCATCTCAGGCGACGCGCTGACCGACATGGACCTGAGCGAGATGGTCAGGTTCCACCGGGAGAACGGCGCGCTCGTCACCGTCGGGCTCACCCGGGTGCCCGACCCCCTGGAGTTCGGCATCGTCATCGCGGACGAAGACGGCCGGATCCAGCGGTTCCTCGAGAAGCCGACCTGGGGGCAGGTCTTCTCCGACACGGTGAACACCGGCGTCTACATCATGGAGCCCGAGGTGCTCGCCGAGGTGTCGCCGAAGGAGTCGGTGGACTGGTCGCACGACGTGTTCCCCAGGCTACTGCAGCGCGGCGCGCCGATATTCGGCTACGTGTCCGACCGCTACTGGGAGGACGTCGGCACGCTCGAGTCCTACCTCAAGGCCCAGGCGGACGTGCTCAACCGCAAGGTCGAGGTCGACATCGCCGGGTTCGAGCTCTCGCCGGGCGTGTGGGTGGCGGAGGGGGCGGAGGTCGACCCGGACGCGGTGCTCACCGGGCCGGTCTGCGTCGGCGAGTACTCCAAGATCGAGGCGGGCGCGCACATCCGCGAGTACAGCGTGATCGGCGCCAACGTCGTGGTCAAGGAGGGCGCCTTCATCCACCGCGCGGTGGTGCACAACCGGGTGTTCGTCGGCCAGGGCACGACGCTGCGCGGCTGCGTGGTCGGCAAGAACACCGACGTGATGCGCCGCGCGCGCATCGAGGAGAGCGCAGTCATCGGCGATGAGTGCGTGATCGAGCCCGAGGCGTACATCTCCGCGGGGGTGAAGGTCTATCCCTTCAAGACGATCGAGGC
>DATHMJ010000271.1:0-2343 GCA_035487215.1 Gemmatimonadales bacterium | reverse complement strand
TCGGCTGCTGTTGGTGTTCAATCTGCGGAGCGGCGTGGTCCGGACCATCTTCGTCCAGGTGCCGAGCAACCTCCCGGCGGCCTCGGTCCAGCAGGTGGCGGCCGTGCTCAACGAGCGGTTGGCCGGCCTCACCCTGCAGGAGATCCGGCAAACGTTGGTCGAGCGTCTGCGCGACGCGCAGTCGGTGCAGGGAAGCCGCGAGCTGCTCAACATTTTCATCGCCGAGCGCGACGACATCTTCGACCTGTCGGCCGAGGCGACCAGCGTCGTCCTCGGCAGCGCGCAGATGCTGGCGGACCAACCCGAGTTTTCGTCCGGGCTCGGACTGCGCGGCCTGCTCGAGCTGACCGAGCGGCGCGACCTGCTGCGGCGCGCGCTCGAGGCGCGGCGCCAGGCCGGACTGTCGATCACGATCGGCGGAGAGAACCTCGACCCGCGCCTGAGCAACTTCACGCTGGTCACCTCCTCCTATCAGGTGGGTGACCTGCGCGGGCTGATCGGCGTCATGGGGCCGACCCGCATGCCGTACGAGAAAATTATCGGGCTGGTGGAGCACACCAGCCGGCTGGTGGAGGATCTGCTGGAGTGACCGAATTCTACGAGCTGCTCGGGGTCGCGCGTTCCGCGTCGGAGGCCGAGATCAAGAAGGCCTACCGCAAGCTGGCGATGGAGTACCATCCCGATCGGAACCCATCGGCGGATGCCGAGGCGAAGTTCAAGGAGATCACCGAGGCGTACGAGGTCCTGCGCGACCCGCAGAAGCGCGCGGCGTACGACCGCTACGGTCGGTCGGGCGTCGGCGCTGGCGGCTTCGGGTTCCATCACGTGGACCTGTCCGAGGCGCTCGAGATCTTCATGCGCGACTTCGGTGGGCTGAGCGGGCTGGAATCGCTGTTCGGTGGCGCGGGGCGGGCGCAGGCCGAATCCCGGCGCGGGCAGGACATCCGGGTGACGGTGAAGCTCACGCTCGAGGAAGTCGCCACCGGCGCGAAGAAAAACGTCCGGCTCAAGACGCTCGATCGCTGCGAGACGTGCAGCGGCACGGGCGCCCGGCCCGGTACCAAGCCATCGGTGTGCGGCAGCTGCGGCGGCAGCGGCGAGGTGCGCCGCTCCGCGCGCAGCATGTTCGGGCAGTTCGTGTCGCTCTCGCCGTGTCCCACGTGCGCCGGTGAGGGGATGGTGGTGCTGGAGCCCTGTGAGGTGTGCCGGGGCGACGGCCGCATCCGGGGCGAGCGCACCGTCGCGGTCGAAATCCCGCCCGGCGTCTCCGCGAACAATTACCTGACGCTCCGAGGGCAGGGTGCGGCCGGACCGCGCAACGGGCCGAACGGTGACCTCCTCGTGATGCTCGACATCAAGGAGGACGAGCGCTTCGTCCGCCAAGGCAACGATCTGGTGTTCGAGCTGCTGCTGTCGTTCTCGCAGGCCGCGTTGGGTGGCGAGTTCCCGGTGCCCACGCCCTATGGCGACGAGCGCGTCCGGGTTCCGACCGGGACCCAGACCGACACCGTGCTCCGGCTCAAGGGCAAGGGACTCCCCGCGCTCGGCCAGCACGACACCGGCGATCTCATGATCCGGGTCCACGTGTGGACGCCGGAGCGCCTCTCCGACGAGCAGGAGCGGTTGTTCCGCGAGCTGGCGAAGCTCGAGGGAGATCCGCCCAAGCGCTCGGGCGGGTTCTGGTCCAGGCTCAAGGAAGCTCTGGGCGCATGACTTGGTGGGCCATCGATGTGCGGACTGCACCCGAGCGGCGCGATCGCGTGGGCGCATGGCTCGTCGGGCGCACCGGCCATGCGGTCGAGGAGCGCGACGACGGCACGCTGGTGACGTTCGCCGAGGACGAAGCCGACGCCAAGCGACTCGAGGCCGCGCTCGCGGAAGAAGCGCCGGTCGAGACAGTGCGACGCGCGGTCGAGGCGGTCGACTGGAGCGTGCGCTGGCGCGACGGACTGGGGCCCCGCCGGATCGGCCGGCTTACAGTGGTGCCGTCCTGGATCGCTGCGGAGCCAAGTGGGCCGGTCGTCGTCATCGATCCCGAGATGGCCTTCGGCAGCGGCGAGCACGGATCCACCCGCGGTGCCCTCGCGCTCCTCGACGGTCACGTTCGCCCCGGCGACCGAGTGCTCGATCTCGGGAGCGGGAGCGGCATCGTCGCGATCGCGGCGGTGGTGCTGGGCGCCGGTCGCGCCGTTGGCGTGGAGCTGGACGCCGAAGCGAACGATGTAGCCGAGCGCAACGCCGAGCAGAACGCCGTCGCCGACCGGGTGTCGTTTCTCGAGGGCGACGCCGCCGATCTCGCGCCGCTGCTCGGTCCATGCGAACTGCTGGTCTCCAACATTCTCC
>DATHMJ010000270.1:0-3064 GCA_035487215.1 Gemmatimonadales bacterium | reverse complement strand
CTGGCGGGCCCAGCCGAGCCAGGCGCGCGCGCTCCCCGCGGCGTAGCCCGCGCCGGCCTCGGACCGCGCATGCGCCGCGTCCAGGCGCGCACCCCAGGCATCGAACAGCCCGAGGTCCCCCGCCACCGCTTCGTCGGTGATCCGATCCTTCGCGGGAGTCAACGCCCCCGGCTGCGCCGGGCGGCCGGCACAGGCTTGGATGGCGACGGCCGCCGTGAGCCCCGCAAGGAACGGCGAAAGGAACGGCAAGATGACTAGGCGCCGATTCATCGCGCGCCTCCAGCGCCGAACAGCGTCTCGTCGAACTTGAAGCCGAGATCGACGTAGGGCCCCTGCGTCGTATAGCCAACGGAGGTGAGATCCCGGTCGCTGAAGCCGAAGAAATTGTACCCCACCGCGAGCCGCAGATTCCGCAACAGCCGTCGTCCGGCTTCGACACCCAGTCCGTACTGACGGCTGGACACCCCATGGCTGAAGAGCAGGCTGCTGATGAGCCCGGCATCCCAACGGGGCGAAAGGTCCACGATGCCCCGTCCCATGATCAGCTGGGCATTCGAGTTGGTGGTCTGACCCGAGATCTCGTCGCTGGCCAGCTTGCCGGCGTACCGCCACGAGAGCGTGAGCGAGCGGCGCGGTTGGAAGTTGACGACCGCGGCGATGACGCTCGCGACATGGTGGGATCGTCGGGCTCCCAGCACGTCGAGTCGCTCGAAGCGGTGCTCGTAGCGGAACAGGCCGTTCCACCGATCGGTGTCGGTCTGGCGCACGGCCAATCCCAGCTCGCTGTGCTCGCGCCACTGATCGCCGAATGCATTCCACATGCTCCGGGCCAACAGCGTCAGGTCGCGGTCGAGCTTCCGGGCGTAGCCGAGCGTGGCGAGGAAGTTGTCGCCGCTGGTGCTCGATCGATACTCGAGCCGGGCCGATCCCTTCCAGAGTGGGCTGCCCGTGTACTCGACGGCACCGGTCACCGCCGTCGCGCGTCCGGAATCCGAGCCCGCGAGCGGGCTCACCCGCTCCGCCGACGTGTTGATCAGCCAGCCGGGCGCCACCATCCAGCGATTGCGGAGCCCCATCGCGGCTTCGGCCTCCCGCCCGCTGAATGCGTCGCGCGCGCGGTATTCGCCGAACACCTGATTGGATCGGTAATAGTCGGCATCGATGCCGAGCACGGTGTTCTGGAGATGCTGAACCCCGTTCAGCGCATACGGACCCGCCAGGGACGTGATCCACTCGTGCCGGCCGTACAAGCGCACCCGCGGCGCGACCCGCAGCTCGCCACCGATCGCGCCCCGATGCTGATCCGTCTCGACCACGTCCTGCTCGTACTCGGCAAACACGGTAGCGCGGGCCCCGGGCGTTTGAGCGCTCACCCGGCCGCGAATCGCGTTGGTCTCGTTGGGCGTGGCACCGGCGGTGAGGGGCGATGCCGGAGCCGCCGTCTCGCGCCCGTAGCGATACCCCAGCTCGGCTTTGAGCAGCTCGGTCAGGCGGCGCTCCACGCTGAAAGACGCGCCTTCGCGATGACCGCCGGCAATCCGGTCTTCGGTCCGAAGCGCTTCGGCGATGAGGCGGGTCCGCCGGTCGAGAGCGGCGGCTCCGCGAAGCCCGAGCTCGAGCCGCCCCGCGCCCAGGGTGGACGACGGGTTGACGAAGCCCGAATCGCTGCGTGCGCCGTATACCCGCAAGTCCAGCCCCTCGGACCGATGGCGGAACTCCGCCCGCTCGGCGCTGCCGGAGATCCCGCTGTTCTCGGTCTGGCCGAACTCGCCCAGCAGATAGCTGCCGCTGCCCAACGCGAACGTGGAGTTGAGGCCCCAGATGCGCTGCCCCGCGAGCGGATTGTCGTCTTCGGCGAACGTGCCGCCGACCTCCAGGCGCTCGGCCACGCGATACTTGCCCTTGGCGCCGTAGGTCCAGAAGGCGTCGCCACCGTTCTCCACTTCGTAGGTGACGCGGATCGAGACCGGATTCAAATCGGCGTCCACGCTCGGTACGGGCGCGCGGAAGAGAATCCGGCCGGAGAACGGCTCGAACTCGTAGTCGGTGAAGCGCTCCTGCACGATGCTCTTGAGGACCAGGTCCGGCTGATTCCGGTCACGCGTCAGGATCTCGACCTTCTCGCTGTTCAGAAGCCCGTCGCTGCGGGTCAGCGTGTAGGGGCCGGAGATGCCGAGGCCGGGGACTTCATCGACGACCTGGGTGGCGTGCGTCTTGGTCGCGAAGACGTCAACCGCGCCGCGCCCGCCCTCGATGTGTTGGACGGCGCCGGTGAGGCTCCGATCGAACCGGCTCAGTTGAACCGCGTCGTTCGGCGCCGCGGTGTTGAAGTCGCCGTAGAGGAGGAAGCTCCGATCCCGATCGACTCGCACGTAGAACCGCTGCGAGGTCTGCGCGTCGAACTCCTTCACCGACGCGTCCCCGTACACGGGATAGAACTGGTCCGGCTGGATATCGCGGAACAGGGTGCGGTCGGCATCTTTCTCCGTGTCGTACGCCAAGGTGAGCAGGTAGTCGCCCTTCACCTTGCCCTTGAGCACCATGGCGCTGCGCACGCCGCCGTGGAGGTCGCCTTGATCGAAGGCGACGCTTTCGAGCGTCTGCTCGAACCCATCCTCCGGACGAGCCGGCGTGAGCGCACTGGGGGAGAAGGAGCGCAGGTCCAAGCGGGCCTCGACCAGGCCGGCGGCCATGAGCGGCCGGTCTGCCGGCACGAATGTGACGGGCTGGGTGCTGCTCACCCCGTCGGCGGTCACCCGGACCTCGCCCTGCCCGGGCTGCGACGGAGCGATCAGGCTGAATTCGCCGACGCCGTCGTCCAGACGCGCCTGGATGCCGGGCGCGTCGCGGTCGAGGTCGGGGACGGCCCACCGGCCGAGACTCGATTCCAGGGTGATGAGCTGGGTTCCCTTGATGGGCGCACCGCTCGGATCGAGCAGCCGGACTCCCACATGTACCACCGCATTCCCATCGGCCGGCGCGGACCCCGGCGACACCGTCACTTCGAGGAGGCGGGATGAAGCCCCCGGCTCGCGCGGCGCGAGGTCCACCTCCGCTCTCGCCG
>DATHMJ010000269.1:0-3003 GCA_035487215.1 Gemmatimonadales bacterium | reverse complement strand
TTGTAGTGGGCATCCGCCGAGAGGAATCCGGGCGGATCGCAAAATCCGCTGGCGTGGAGGTGAAGGCCGTGCACACCAGGCGGAATGCTCGAGAGCTTGAGCACGAGCAGGCCGCCCGAGCTGGACTCCAACATCGCCGCGGTGCCGATGTCGCGGCCCTGGGTGTCGATCATGCGGGTGTTGGATGCCGAGGGTACGACGCGGACCGGCTTGGGATTGCCGCTGCAGGCGGCGCACACCAGCGCCACCGCCCCCCCAACGCAAGCGAGCCGCCTCCAGGCGAGCCGCCGGGTCGGCGACATCGCAACGGTGTTCACGGCTTGATCCAGAGTCGCACCGCCACCGCAACGAGGAAGACGGCGAAGAGGCGGGACAGGACAGCGACCTTGAGCGACTGGTTCAGCGTGGCTCCCACATACGCGCCGGCGAACATCCCGACGGCCAGGAGCAGCGCCGCTCGGACGTCGAGATGGCCTTCGCGATAGAACACCAGAGCGCCGAGCAGTCCGACGGGGAGGAGGAGCGCGCCAAGAGAGGTGCCCGTCGCTGTCTGGATGGGCATCCCCGCCAGCAGCACCAGCGCCGGGACGATGAGAATTCCACCGCCGATCCCGAACAGGCCGGCGAGCACGCCGGCCGTTACACCGATCAGGATGAACGTCAGGCTCACGGAGAGGGCTCCCCTCGAACGAGAGGAGCGAAAGCTATACGCGGTTCTGAGTCGGGGCGACCGGGTCGGCGGTCGGACGAGGTACCGCGCGGAGCGTAACCCAAAGCCCGCCGAGGAACGAGAGCGCGAGCACGGCGAAGGCGACGCGGCGGGTGAGCATCGCGATGTGCAGGTCGTAGCTCAGGAGGTTGAACCGATCGAGGAGATAGTACCAGTCGTGCTCGCCGCCGTCGGGGCTGAAGCTCACGAGCGGAAGCTCCTGGGCGACGGCATCACCGATGTACACGGCGAGGTTGCTCAGGCTGAACGAAAGCCAACATCCGGCGACGGCGGTGCCATAGTAGTCGCGGCGCGCGAAGAGGAGCGCCGCGGCGCCAACCGGAACGAGGAGCTGCATGAGGCTTCCGCCGGCCACGGTCAACAGCTCGCCAAACGGCGCGAAGAACAGATGACCGAACTCGTGGGAGCCGAAGATGATGCCGGAGAAGATGCTCCAGTAGTCCGCATCCGCGAGGTAACGCCACCCCGTCCAGCCGAGCCAGAGCAGGAGAGGCAGGCGCCAGAGCCACCGCCGATCAGTGGCGGGAGCGGCGGGGTTGCCGGGGAAAGTGACGGGGGGAGGCGTGGTCACGGCCCGGCGAGCGGCAAGTCCGGTGCCCTCGATGGTTGAGGCCTCCTCGGCGCCACAGGGCCGGGCCGGGGTGCAAACCGAACCGCTTGCTGTCACGGCGCTTTAGCCGTCTCGTGCCGGCTGGGACTCGAGCCGGCAACAGGCGACGCTCCGACGCGAAAGGGCACGTGATCCTGCGGGCCTCGTGGTGATCCGCGATGCCGCCCGCCGGGCGCTCCCGGCCTGCTGGTTGACATGCGGCCCGGCGGCCCCGTATATACATGCACGATGCCGAAAGTCACTGCACGTCAGACCTGCGCGTGTTGTTGTCGCCACGGGGCCCAGAGGGGACCGCGCGCGGCGCCTGCGCATAGGCCGCTGTAGCGACGACAACATCCCCGACGGCTCCGGCGGTATCAGCACGGAGCGGCGTCGGGACCAGACGAAGGCCCGGGGCACTGCTCCCCGGGCCTTTTTCGTTTTTGCAAGGTGGAGCGCCAGCGATGGATCGGAGCAGCCGGTGACCGACGCGATCACACGCGAGCATGTGCTCAAGCGAAATTCGACCGAGCGACTGAAGTTCGAGAAGTCGCCGCTCGACATCGTGCATGAGCTGCCGGAGTTCGCGGTGCGAGGCTATGAGACCGTGGCGGAGGAAGACATCGTCCGGCTCAAGTGGTACGGCCTCTATCACGACAAGCCCAAGACCGGCTACTTCATGCTCCGCGTGAAGATTCCCGGTGGGCTGCTCACACCGGCCAAGCTGCGCACGATCGGCCAGATCGCCACGGAGTTCGGCCGCGACTACGGCGAGATCACGACCCGGCAGAACATCCAGCTCCATTGGCTGGAGCTGGCCCAGCTACCCGGCGTCTTCGCGCGGCTCAAGGCGGCCGGCTTCAACCAGGCGGGAAGCTGCGGCGACACCGTGCGGAACGTGACGGGTTGCCCGGTCGCCGGCCTGGATGCCGCCGAGCTGTTCGACGTGACGCCCGTGCTCCGGGAAGCGGCCCGCTTCTTCGACGGCAACCGCGACTATGCCGACCTGCCGCGGAAGCTCAAGATCACGATCACCGCCTGCCCGCATCAGTGCACGCTGCCGGAGATCAACTGCATCTCGCTGATCGGCGTGCGGCATCACGGGCGCCTGGGGTTCGCCGTCCGCGTGGGTGGCGGGCTCTCGTCCGTGCCGCGCATTTCCCGCGGACTCGGCGTCTTCGTCGCGCCGACGGATGCGGTCCCCGTACTGCGCGCGATTCTCGACGTCTGGAAGGACGCGCTCAAGTACCGCCTCTCGCGGGTGAAGGCGCGCATCAAGTTCATGATGGACGACGTGGGCCCGGAGGAGTTCCGTCGCCTGGTCGAGGCTCGCCTGGGACGTCAACTGGAGGATGGACCATCGGTCGAGCCCGCGCCGGGGGGGCACGCGCCGGGCGTGCACGCGCAGCGCGCCGACGGCCTCCACTACGTCGCCGTGCCCGTGACGGCCGGGTTCCTGCACGGAACCCAACAGCTCCAGCTGGCCGAGTTGGCCGAGCGCCTCGGCGGCGAGATCCGCCTCACCCGAGAGCAGAACTTCATTCTCACCCACGTGCCGACCGCGGAGATCGAGCGCACGGTGCGCGAGCTGGAAGCCATCGGCCTCCCGCTCAGCGCGAACCGGCTGCGCTCGGTGAGCATCGCGTGCACCGGCTCGCCGCTCTGCAACTTCGCCGTATCCCTT
>DATHMJ010000268.1:0-2085 GCA_035487215.1 Gemmatimonadales bacterium | reverse complement strand
TCGCTTTCGGGTTCGCGATTGTGGCGTGCGGTGCGCGGCCGGCGTCGAGCCAGGTCCAGGTCCGGCTCGCGGAACCGGGTCGAGCCGACTACTCCGAGCTCCACGAGGGGCTCCGGTCGGGCACCCCGACGGCCGATTCGGTGCTGGCGATTCTTCGATCACGCAATCCACGGAGGCTGTGGGCCCGCCTCACGGCCGCGATCAACGGCACCGGATCATGGGATGCCGCGCTGCTCGCGACGACGCGGTTGGCGCTGCTGCGCGACCCCCACGTAGCCGACAGCGCCCTCAAGATCCGCCGGTTCTTCGAGGAGGCCGGCCCAATCCCGTTCAAGAACAACCCTGGTCTCTCGTCCAGCGACGTCGAGCCCTCCGTGCAGGCGATCCTGTTGGAGCGCCGGCGGGCGGTTCAAGGCGATTCGGCGGTCCTCGCGGACATCCTCGCCCGGATACCCAAGCGCGACTACGACCATGGTGACGCGTGGGTGCTCGGAAGACTGGGCGCCGGCGCGCGCGACTCGGTGGCGGCCCGCTTTCTCGCGAGCGATTCGCTCGAGTTCCGGGTGCGCTACCTGACGCTACTGTCCTACTTCACGGATCCCGCGCTCACTCCCCTGCTCGCCCGGGTGTACGTGTGGCCCGACAGCTTCAAGGTGCCACCGCGGTACGCCGTCCGCGCGTCTGACGGTCTGCTGTGGATCGGTACCCGCGCGAGTCTCGCCGCGCTCCTGGACGCGCGGGGGAAGGCGCGGGCGCGCGGGATCTACGCGGACTCCTCATTGGGGCGAGGGGGCTACGGCTTCCTGGAGAACGACAGCGCGGCGGTCGTGGCCCGCACCGGTCGCTGGCTCACCGAATGGCTGGCGCGACTCCCGCCCTGAGCCCGCCGTGGCGGCGACTCAGCTCGGCCGGAACGTGTCCCAGGCCAACCGAGCGATGAGGGCCGACACGATGACGAGGAAGAACACGCGGATCAGTCGGATGCCGCGTGCGAGGGCGAGATGGCTTCCCAGCGTCGCTCCGGCCACGCTGGCCAGGCCCATCGGAATCGCCGCCTTGTAGAGGATCTGATCGGTGAAGGCAAAGTAGAAGGCGGCCGCCGAGTTGGATCCGAGATTCACCACCTTGCCCGCGGCCGACGCGGCGAGGAAGTCGAAACCGAAGACCCCCACGAACAGGAAGATCAGGAAGCTCCCGGCGCCGGGTCCGAAGAATCCGTCGTAGAACCCGAGCGCCCCACCGGTAACGACGGCGACCGTCAGGGCGACGCCGCCCTCGAGCCGCGGCGCGTGGATGGTCCCGAAATCCCGGGCGCGCCAGGTGAACAGCGCCACGGCCACCAGCAGTGCGAGAATGACCGGCCGGAGCGCTTCCGGGCGCACGGCACTTACCGCGTGCGCGCCCAGGAGGGAACAGAGGAAGGATGCCCCCGCCGCGGGCAGGACGATCCGCCAATCGATGGCGAGCCCGCGGGAATAGCGCCGGACCGCGGCCACGGTCCCCATTGCCGAAGCGAGCTTGTTCGTGCCGAAGAGGACGGGGATGGGAACGCCGGGGAGAAGGAGCAGCAGGGCCGGGACCTGGATCAGTCCCCCGCCGCCAACAACGGCGTCGGTAAAACCGGCGAGGAACGCGAATCCGCAGAGGGCGGCGATGGTGGCGCCGCTCAACAGCACCGCGTCGGACCGTCGCCGTAGCGCGTCCTCAGATATTCGTCGTAGAACTGGCGCTCGGTCGGCACCGGACGCTCGGGATGACAGGCCCGGAGGTGCGCAACGTAGGCGCCGTAGTCGGGCATGCCCACCACCCGCCGCAGGGCGCTGAGTGCGCCACGGAACGCGTCGGCCGTCTTGCCCCGGGCTCCCCTAGCTCGCATAGGCGGTCTCCACAAACGGCGTCTCCCGCGCCACCGGCGTCTTGCGGCGCGCCAGAATGAGCGCCCATTCGCGAATGCAGGCGGCCACGAGAATGACCGTGACGATCATGAAGACGGCCGCGACGCTCGCGTCCAGCCGATCGTTGAACACGAGTCGTGCCGCCTTGCCGGGGTCGAGCGCGCCGCTCAGAGCCTGGGACGCGGTGACA